>JADFQA010000013.1 GCA_022562055.1 Acidobacteriota bacterium
CGCGAGAGGGTGGGAGGGAGCGGGAAATGGTGAGAAACGTTGAGAGGCGAAAACCCAGTCAGGACAGGCGTTTCACGGGTTTCCCCAGGTCAGCGGCACCCCCAGAATCGGGCTCATAACCCGAAGGGCGCTGGTTCAAATCCTGGCCTCGCTATGAAGAAAGCCCTTGTCTGATGGTTGCCGTCCGGGGCTTGGTCGTGTGTTCTGCTGTTCTACCGGCGGCTATCCGGTAGAGGGATCCGGGTTGAGGAGGGCGGCCATGCTGGCGGCGGCTTCGGTGTGCGTCTCGTCGAGGATGTGCTGATAGGTCGCCATGGTGACCGCCGGACTGGAACGGCCGCGCCGTGCGAAGACGACCTTGAGCGGCCCGCAGGTTGCGGAGCACGGCGCTGCCTATGTGGGGCAGCACGTGAAGGTGGACCATCCGCTGGTAGCCGGCGAAGATGCCTGGCGCGGCCTGGACCTCTCTGGCGGGCAGCCGGCAGCGCAGCTAGAACCCGGTGCCCGTGAGCTGCGGATGTCGGCCGGCTCTATGATCCTGCCGTTCGGCGCTGAGTCGGGCGGATCCGTGCCGCACCATGGAACGGACCTGGCCTGAGGCGTTCGCCGGATGTGCTGTCCGGCCTGGACTATCATCGCTGGAAGCTGCGGTGGTCAGTGCATCTCGATGGCTGGAGGAATCGGTGGTTTCGGCAGACGATTCGGCAATGTTGGATGCTCAGCGGGATCATTGGGAGTTGGTGCTTTCCGCGAACGTCGATTTGTTCGGGCTCGATCCAAGCGAGTCGGCGGTGGCCGCGGCGACGGGCTTCGAGGAGGCGGATGCCGTGGATTTGTTGGAGCTGGGGGCCGGCCAGGGACGTGACACGTTGTATCTGGCGGCAGCCGGGTTCTCAGTCACGGCGTTGGACTACACGGAGACCTCGTTTCGGACCATCGGCACCAAGGCTGCCGAGCAGGGGGCGAGTGTGGTGTGTGTCCGCCATGATGTCCGTGGGTCGCTGCCATTCCCCGATGGGTCGTTCGATGTGTGTTATTCGCACATGTTGTTCTGTATGGCGTTGACGACGGGCCAGCTCGAGGCGCTGGCCGCTGAGGTGCGGCGGGTACTGCGTCCCGGTGGTCTGGTGACCTACACCGCGCGGACAACCGACGACGCTCACCACGGAACTGGAATCTATCGGGGTGACGACATGTACGAGCATGGTGGGTTCATTGTGCACTTCTTCGACCAGGAACTGATCGAACGTCTGTCGGTCGGTTACAAGATCGTCGACCGATTCAACTTTGAAGAGGCCGGTTTACCACGGCGGCTCGTGTCGGTGACGATGCGGAGGCCCTGAGTATCGCTTCGGCCCCATCTACGGAGTACGGATCCTGGGTTGAGAGGCATGCTTTACGTGCTTAGCTGTGCTCGTGAGCGAACGGCATCGGAAAGTTCCTCGACACCCGGTACGGTTCCGGCGGCGGTGACATCGCCACCGATCATGAGCGTCGGGATGGCGGGGACCCGATACGAGGTGATCTGCTCGTAGTCGGAGACGACGTCGATCAAACCTACCGGATGCCAATCGGTACCCCCTTTGGACTCGTGAGCCAGCAGATCTTCGAAGGCGCCGGGTACACCGTGTGGTATCCGGCAAGTGATCGTTGTACGCCCTCCCCCGAACAGGGATGTAGCGTACGTGCCCGTCTCGACGACGTGGCCGCGCGGACTCAGCTAGTGGAGGTCGGCGTGGATTCCTACATAGTGTTAATCCGAGTGGGTCAGTACGCCAGGCCGTGATCAGGCGCGGAGGTGCCCAACGTGGTTCTTGTCGCGTGCTCTTTGACATCCTTCGTTCGACGTCGGCCGTCTGATCGAAGTCGTTGATTGTCGTACGGGCGTCACCCGGCGGACCCTTTCCTCCGGTCGATGTCGGAGCTCTGCCAGTCGGCTGTCACATCTGGGCGTCGACGAGTTCTTCTTCGTCTACTGCGCGGCCGGGTCGTACCAGGTAGATGAGTGGGATGGATAGCAGCGTCACGATGCCTTTGATCAGGATGTTTGTGCGGATGATGTCGGCCACGACCGCGCCCGAGAACACACCACCGAATGCGATGAGCGCAAATATGACGGAGTCGATCGGAATGGCGACGATGTTGGATGACAGCACCCTTCCCCATTGCATTCGTTCGCCGAAGTTCTTCACCCAGCGGGAGTAGATCTCGGTGTCGACAAGTTCGGAGATCACCTCGGCAATGATCGATGCAAACACGATTCTCCATACGGGTCCGAGCACGTCGCCAAACAACTCTGACTGGGGTCCTGTTTCCGGGATCAGGTTCATGTTCGTCACGATCCAGAACAACCCAGCCATCACAAGGTTGATCGCTGCACTGGCAAAGATCAGCGTCCGTGCGACTCTCTTACCGGCGACCTTGTGGACCATGTCGCGAAGGGTGAACGTGATCGGATAGATCAGCGTGCCTCCGTCCATTGCGAACCCGCCGATGTCGACAATGCGCAGACTGGTGATGTCGGCAAGGAGCTGCGCTGACACGTAGGCGGCGGCAAGAAGCGCCAGGATCTGGGCACTTCGGACGGTCATCTTGGCTGCCGAACTCATGGTCGCAAGCGTACTCGGAGGAGCAGGCCGCTGATTGTCACTCAACCAGCGGACGGCTAGCCGCTGAAGGAGTCAATTTCCACGGTGCAGTTCAACCGAACCTCGCCCTCTTGCGTCCACGGATACTCATCGAGATCAAGGTACTTCTTGGCGAGCTGGTTGATGAGCCACTTCCCATTGGTATCGGTCTCGACGACACGGCCCTGCATCGTCACGTTGTGATACGCATCACCGGCAGCCACGAAGCTGATCGAGACCCGTGCGTCGCGTTGTAGGTTGTTGGCCTTCACCCGGCCGAGCACAGTGCTGAACAATAGGTTGTCGCCGTCGCGATCAATCCACATCGCGGTGACGTGAGACGCACCGTCATCAAGCGTGGTCGCGATGAAGACCATCATCTTCTCGTCGACCATGTCCTTGATGCTCTGAGGAAGCTCTACACCCATGGTTTGACTCCTTCTCCAGGGTGCCCCATCGTAGGTCCCCTCGACGATCTCCGCCGACGCCGGTCATGGGGCCGGTGCCATTCGCTATCTTGAGTCCATGACCGACTCATTCCATGCCACATACAGGCGATCATTGGACCATCCTGAAGAGTTCTGGGCAGAAGCGGCACAAGACATTGACTGGACCAAACCGTGGCACACGGTGCTTGACCGCCAGGCAACACCGGCCGCTCGGTGGTTCGTCGGGGGAGAGATGAACACGTGTTACAACGCGCTCGACCGGCACGTCGAGCGTGGTCGAGCCGAGCAAGCCGCCCTGATCTACGACAGTGCAGTCAGGGGCGTGGTCGAAACGTACACCTACGCCAGTCTTCTCGATCGCGTCGCACGGTTCGCCGGAGTTCTCGTCGCTCGCGGTGTCGGCAAGGGTGATCGAGTCATCATCTACATGCCGATGATTCCCCAAGCGGTCATTGCAATGTTGGCGTGCGCGAGGATCGGCGCTGTCCACTCTGTCGTGTTCGGCGGGTTCGCCGCAGGTGAGCTCGCTGTGCGCATCGACGACTGTGAGCCGAAGGCCATCGTTTCGGCTTCGTGCGGTATCGAGGTCGATCGGATAATCGAGTACAAGCCCCTTCTCGATCGGGCGATTGAGATGGCGACGCACAAACCCGATCATTGTGTCATCTATCAGCGCGACATGTTGACAGCCGACATGCAGTCGGGTCGAGACCTCGACTGGGAGGAGGAGATGTCGATGGCGGCACCGCACGACTGCGTTCCGGTCGCGGCCACCGACCCGCTGTACATCCTCTACACGTCGGGGACAACGGGACAGCCGAAGGGGATCGTTCGAGACAACGGTGGCCACGCCGTTGCCCTGAAGTGGTCGATGCAGAACGTCTACGACGTGAGTCCCGGAGAGGTGTGGTGGGCGGCATCCGATGTCGGTTGGGTCGTAGGTCACTCCTACATTGTTTACGCCCCCCTCATGCACGGCTGCACATCGGTGCTTTACGAAGGTAAGCCGGTCGGAACGCCGGATGCCGGTGCGTTCTGGAGAGTCATTGCAGACCACGGTGTCGTGAGCATGTTCACCGCTCCGACCGCTATCCGAGTGATCCGCCAGCATGACCCGGACGCATCGTTGCTCGCCGACCATGACCTGAGCAGGTTGCGATCACTGTTCTTAGCCGGAGAGCGCCTTGACCCGGCAACGCTCGCCTGGTCAGAGGAGAAGCTGGGCGTTCCGGTAATCGACCATTGGTGGCAAACCGAAACCGGTTGGGCGATTGCAGCGACATCGCTGGGCATAGACAGCTCCCCAGTGAAGCCTGGTTCTCCGGGGCGACCGGTTCCGGGGTGGGAGGTGGCGGTGCTTGGTCCAAACGGTGCTGAACTTCCAGCAGGCGAGATCGGTGCGCTGTGTGTGAAGCTCCCGATGCCTCCGAGTTCGTTTCCGACACTCTGGAATGCGGAGCAACGGTTTGTTGAAACCTACCTCTCCGGGTTCGCGGGATTCTATGAGACTGCCGACGCGGGTTTTATCGACGACACCGGTTACGTCTTTGTCATGGCTCGGACCGACGACATCATCAACGTTGCCGGTCATCGTCTTTCCACCGGTGCTCTCGAAGAGGTGCTCATGTCGCATCCTTTGGTTGCCGAGTGCGCCGTGATCGGTGTCGCGGATGATCTGAAAGGGCAGCTTCCGATCGGGTTGCTGGTTCTCCAGGTCGGTGTCGATCAGAACACCGAAGACGTTGTTAGCGATGTGGTTGCTGCGGTTCGTGAGCAGATCGGTCCGGTCGCGGCGTTCAAGTCGACTGCTGTCGTCAAGCGTCTTCCGAAAACACGGTCTGGCAAGATACTCAGAGGAACGATCGCCAAAATCGCTAATGACGAGGCCTGGAAGATGCCGGCCACGGTCGATGATCCGGCGATCTTCGACGAGATCACCGAAGCGCTGGGCACGATCGGCTACCCACATCGGTAGTGACCGACCAAGGCGACGATCACTTCTAAGCTCCGGCTCAGAAACGGAGGCACATGGATACGGGACTTGCAGGCAAGGGAGTGTTGGTCACCGGTGGCGCCGGCGGCATCGGTACTGAGATCGTGCGTGCTTTTGCGCAGGAGGGCGCCAAGGTTGTGGTCCACTACCACACCTCTCGGGACGCAGCTGTGGAGCTCGCAGCCGAGATC
This sequence comes from Acidobacteriota bacterium, assembly GCA_022562055.1. Taxonomy (NCBI): domain Bacteria; kingdom Pseudomonadati; phylum Acidobacteriota; species Acidobacteriota bacterium. Next base: position 5,261 of record JADFQA010000013.1, read on the forward strand.
GATGGTGTCGCCCTTGGTGCCGATCTGACCGACGAGGCCGAGGCGGACGCGCTCATACCCGCCGCCGTCGAAGCTCTTGGTCGGCTTGACGTTGTGTGTGCCAACGCCGGGTGGTGGCCTGGCGATGACACGCCCATTTGGGAAATGGACCTTGAGCGGTGGCGCACCACCATCGACGCCAATCTCACGACAACCTTCCTTACGGCGCGGGCCTTTTTTCGCCACCTCGTGACCACAAGAACAGGTTCGCTGATCTTGACGGCGTCGACCGCCGGACAGTTCGGCGAAGCAGGTCACTCGGACTACGCGGCTGCCAAAGGCGCCCTCCAGTCAGGGCTTTTGCTGTCTCTCAAGAACGAGGCTGCCCGTATCGGAGATGGCGTGCGGGTGAACGCGATCAACCCGGGATGGATCGTTACTCCGCGCAAGGAAGGATCGATCACACAGGACCACGTTGAGTGGGCAACCGCAACTATGTCGCTCAAAAAACTGGGGAGACCTCAGGATGTTGCTACCGCTGCTGTGATGCTTGCGTCGGACACCATCTCAGGGCACGTCTCGGGTCAGGTGATCACGGTGGCCGGCGGTATGGAGGGGAGGATCATTCAATGATTGATGTTGCCGCAGTTCGCGCCGACACACCCGGCGTCGACCATGTTGTTCACTTCAACAACGCAGGGGCGTCTCTCATGCCTCGGCCCGTGTATGACAAGATCACTGAGGTTCTCAAGGAGGAGTTTCTCGGGGGTGGGTACGAAGCAGAGCGCGCTCACGTCGAAGAGATCCAAGCTGTCTACACCTCGCTCGCAAGACTCGTCAACGGGGCAGTGGACGAGATCGCGGTCGTCGACAACGCGACTGTCGGGTGGCAGCAGGCGTTCTATGGCATGCGGTTCGAGCCTGGTGATCAGGTGTTAACGACGACCACTGAGTACGGCGCTAATTTTGTGGCCTACCTCCAGATCGCGCAGCGGAAGGGGATTACTGTCGACATTGTTCCTGATACCGAGACCGGCGAGATGGACGTTACCGCGCTGGAATCGATGATCACGGACCGCACCAAGTTGATCTCCATCAACCACATGCCGACGAGCGGTGGCCTCGTCAATCCAGTTGCTGAGGTGGGGAAGGTTGCCCGGAGTGCTGGTGTGCCATTCCTTCTCGATGCGTGTCAGACGCTTGGGCAGATGCCAATTGATGTTGAAGCTATTGGCTGTGACATGGTCATGGGTACGAGTCGTAAGTTTCTGCGCGGTCCGCGTGGTGTCGGATTTCTTTGGGTACGGGGCTCGATGTTGGACAGGCTCGATCCGATCGTGCTCGACCACCATGGCGCTAAATGGACGTCTCCGACGAGTTTCAGACCGGTCGCTACCGCACGACGGTTTGAGCATTGGGAGTCGATGATCGCGGCAAAAATCGGGTTTGGTGTCGCTGTTGATTACGCACTTGATCTTGGACTTGAGTTGATCTGGGAAAGGGTCCAGGACTTGTCGAGCGAATTGCGTGTACGGCTTCAGGAAACTCCTGGTGTGACCCTTCACGACCGTGGTCGGGTACAGGGCGCAATCGTTACATTTGATGTTGCCGGGGTGGATCCGCACGTGGTTCGTGATGTGCTCAAGTCGGGCGGCATCAATGTGTCTTTCAGTACCCGCGCTTCGAGTGTTATCGACTTTGATCGGCGCGGTATCACGTCGCTTGTCCGTGCGGCGCCGCATTACTTCAATACGAGTGACGAAATCGGCACACTTGCCGAGGCGGTTGGCGGTTTGGTGCTCTGACAGGCGGCGACCGTTTTTCCGTTAGGGACTGTATGGTTCCGCTCCAACACGGTGCCGAAGTCTTGTAACCGGACGGCTGAATCCCGAGAGGCAGGGGGCGTGTTTGGCGATGTAGCGCGGGTGTAAAATTGTCGCATGATGCACGGAAGTTCCTTCGGCGCGTTCATGCGCCAAGATGATTCTCAGTCACCTCCACCGATCGACCGTGCATTGCTCAGGCGCGTACTGACTTACGCGACTCCGTACCGGCCTCAGCTTGTCGTCGTTCTCATAACCATCTTCGTGATCTCGACGTTGACGCTCGGCCCACCGCTGCTCATGCGGACGTTGATCGACACGGCCATTCCCAAGGAGAACCTCAGCTTGGTGACATGGTTGGGCCTCGGCATGGTCGCGATCCCGTTGATCAATGGAGTGGTCGGCGTTCTCCAGCGGCGGGCAACAGCGCAGATGGGCGAGGGCATCATCTTCGACCTGAGAGGGCAGCTGTTCGACCATCTCCAGTCGATGTCGCTCGGGTTCTACACGAACACAAAGACCGGTGAGCTGATGAGCCGCCTGAACTCCGACGTGATCGGCGCCCAGCAGGCCGTCACTGCGACGTTCGTGTCGTTGGTGGCAAACACTTTCACCGTCATTGTGACGTCAATCATCATGCTGAGACTCGAATGGCGCCTCACGCTGCTGGCAATTTCGATACTGCCGGCGTTCATCTACGCATCGCGTAAGGTCGGCGTCCGACTGCGGGAAGTGCGTCGACTCCAGATGGTGAACAACGCGACCATGAACGCGATTATGCAGGAGACCCTGTCGGTTTCTGGGGCGCTGCTGGTCAAGTTGTTTGGTAGGGCGACCTACGAATCGGACCGTTTTAGTAACTCTGCTGCCCATGTGCGCGATCTCGGTGTTCGTCAGGCAGTGATCGGAAGATGGTTCTTCATGGCGCTCGGGCTGCTCTCGGCACTTGGTACGGCAGTGACCTTCTGGCTTGGCGCCGTATTTGTCATCAACGGTGCCATCACTATCGGTACGGTTGTCGCACTCAGCGCGTACCTCGGCTTGCTCTACGGTCCGCTCACCGCGCTTGCAAACGCCAGGGTTGAGTTCACGACTTCGATGGTTTCGTTCGAGCGCGTGTTCGAGGTGCTTGACCTACCGCTCGATGTGCCTCTGCCGGTCGACCCAGTGGACCTGGAGAACGTTGCCGGCTTGGTCGAGTTCCGCGACGTCTCGTTTGCTTACCAGGCGACTGCTGGTGCCGGTCTTGAGTCTGTGGCACGGTTTGGTTGGGGAGACAGCGGACAAACCGACGACATCCTCCGGCAGCGCTCGTCTGCGTTGACCCTCCAGGATGTGTCCTTCGTCATCCACCCTGGGCAGACCGTCGCCCTCGTTGGGCCGTCGGGCGCTGGCAAGACGACGATGACGTACCTGGTGCCGAGGTTGTATGACGTAGTCAGCGGGGCCGTGTTGATCGACGGTATCGACGTTCGCAACATCTCTCCCCGCACGCTGTCTCAGGCAGTAGGCGTCGTCACTCAAGAGACGTATTTGTTCCATGACACAATCGAGGCGAACCTCAGATACGCGAAGCCATCAGCAACCCTTGACGAGATGCGTGCTGCGGCCGACGCGGCGAACATACTCGACTACATCGATTCGTTACCTGACGGTTTCGCAACCAGGGTCGGCGAGCGCGGATATCGACTCTCCGGCGGCGAAAAACAGCGCGTCGCCATTGCGAGAGTGATCTTGAAGAACCCGTCGATTCTGATCCTCGACGAGGCGACCTCGCATCTCGATTCGCAGTCTGAGGCGCTCGTGCAAGACGCGTTGGAGCGCGTGATGCGGGACCGCACGTCGCTTGTCATTGCCCATCGCCTGTCGACCATTGTGAACGCCGACGCCATCCTCGTCGTCGACAACGGGCGCATACAAGAGACCGGGACTCACGAAGAGCTGCTTGCCCAATCGGGACTGTATGCCACCTTGTTCGAGAAACAGTTCAGGGACGTTTCGGCTGATGGAGCGGACAGGGCTGACGCCACAGAGCGGGCCGACGCCGCTGACAGATAGATCTGCGTCTGCGGCAACCGGTTCAACCGTCGCCGAGACTTGCCTGTGACGCCCGAGTCGGTTTGACTGCTGAGCTCTTGAACCCGGGGAATCCCGCCGCCTGCCACGAGTCGTATGCCTCCGAGTTTGGGATGTCGCGCATCTGCCGCTTGGCCTCCTCAAGGCGAAAACCGAGGAAGTCGCTGTAGGCCTGGAGCGCATCTTGGTCGGGTAGGTCGTCGACGATTTTCAGCATCAACGGTTCGAATATTGCTGATCGCCACTTGATCGCTGCGACCGCCTTGCCAGTCTTCGACATCCTTCCGAATTTGACTTCGTGATAGTTGAGGTCTGACAAGATGACCTGGGCCTGGTTTTCGGAAGCGTCGATGCCAGCGATTTGCCGAAGCCGCTGGGAGTGGTGATGACGTCCGCCAACTTTCACCCGAATTTTCACATTTGCTCCATCGTCGACCGGGATCAGATTGATATCGTCGATTGCGAACCCGAGGTCGTTGAGGCGGGTGATGCGTTCCCTAATTCGATAGTGGTCGCCCGCGGTGACGATCAGTGACGTCGTAAGCTCCTTCCACAGGCCGTGGTAGCGAGCAGCGATGTCGTTCCCGAGGGTCAGGTCCGCATCGTCGAGGTCGCCACCCTGCTCGACGGCGATGTCGGCCATCTCGCCCGCGACGTTCATCTCCATGATCTCCAGATCCTCCAAGCGTTGGCCCCTGGACATCCGCGAATACACCCGCGACGTCTCCGCGTCGATCATGATCGCTTCGATCAGCGAGGCGTCCCACCGGTATAACGTGTTCGAGAGCGAGCAGTCACCCCAGTACAACCCGTTGAGGTGCAACTCCACGAGTAGCCCGGCGAAGGCGTCGAGGAGCGCGTCTCGCTGGTTCCCGAATCCGTGCCCTGACACGAGGTCCCGATACGGGAAGGCGTGGGGCACATACGCCGTGATAACAGCACCAGACCATTCTCGGTCCCGCGGGACCCAGGGGCGTTCGACGGACCCGACCGCGCGGGCGGTGTGGCGGGTGGCGTCTTCCATCGAGCGAAGTACCTTGAACTCGTGTCTGGCGAGATGCAGCGGCATTTCCTTGATTGCGTACACGCCTTCGCTGTATGCAACGAAGACGACGGGGTGTCGATGAATACCTTTCGGCATCTCTACGAGGCGGTCATGTGTCCACTCAGAGATCGGTGTCGCCCAATCGAGATCGACAAAGTCAGGATGACCGAGTCTGGTGTGAATGTGCGGTGTATTGATCATCTGAGTCCGGTTCCCACTCGGCTTGGCAGAAGGCATTACCGAAGCCTTCAGAACATGACAAACTCGTCCCCGCCTGGTCCGGCGGGAAGCTTGTTGGTCGTCACGCTACACACGCTTCGACGTAGCAGGCGCAAGTGATCGCCGCGTCAGTCACTGGGACGAACGAGAGTGGCGGTGTGCGATCACGGCGGAGCCGGCCCCCGAGATCTCACACAAGAGAAGTCCCCGTCAGTCCTTTGGTTGGAGAACAATGACCGGGATCTGGCGAGTTGTCATTCCCTCATACTCGGCGAAGTTTGCAAAGTCCGCCTTCTGCTTCTCCCAGATTGGTGACCGCTCATCGTCGCTCAAGACACGAGCTGTAACTGGGAGGGTCTCGGTTCCGACCTCGATCCTTGCATCGGGATTGGCAACGATGTTGTGGTACCAGGCCGGGCTACTCGGTGCGCCAGCGGCCGACGCAAAAATTGCGTACGCTTTGTCGAGCTGTTGAAACATCAGAGGATGAACGCGAGATTGACCACTCTTCGCCCCGGTACTGTGGAGGAGCAGCAGCGACGCTCCTTCGAACATGCCCCCGACCTTGCCCGCGTTCTGGCGGAACTCGTTGACAATGTCACTGTTGAAGTCACTCATACCGTCCCTTTTCGTCTGGAGAGATGGACACACAATAGGGGTGACGCGCTGCTAGAGATGACGCGCATCCTCGAAGGGTGCCAACGGATGAACTATTCGGGCGGGAACGGGGTCCCTGCCCTGAACGCTGCCAACAACTCCGAAGCGGCTGGCTCGATAGTGATCACATACGACACGCCGTTCTGGTTGGCGATTTCTACGGGTAAGGTTCGCATTTCTAGTTGGTCGGCGTTGAGCGATAGGCCAGCCCGACCAAGCTCGAGTAGCACGCCTGGTGTCACCCCTTCATCTGCTGTGATCTGCTCTGCGAACGTGCCGACGAAACCCGGCAGGTTGAATGCCGAACCAACCCTCGTCGCCTGTTTGAACATGGTCAAAAGTACTTCCTGTTGGCGACCCGTGCGGCCGATATCGCTGCCGCGAACGCTTACCCACTTGCCGTTCTGTTTTTCCTGGTAAAAGCGGGATCGTGCGTATGCGAGCGCCATCTCACCGTCAAGCCGCTGTGTCCCAGCTTCGACGTTGAGGCCAGATTTCCTGTCGCGAGCGGGGTAATCGAAGGTGATTTCAATGCCGCCGAGCGAATCGACGATGCGCCCGAATCCGCCGAAGTCGATCTCAATGTAGTTGTTGATCGAAATGGCGAAGTTGCTCTGGATTGTTTGGATCAGCAGATCTGGACCGCCAAACACGAAGGCGGCATTGATTTTGTTCACCCCTCGGCCGGGAATGTCGACCTTCAGATCTCGAGGAAGCGAAATCAACTGGCCGGTGCCGTCCTTGTTGATCTGGGCGATCATGATCACGTCGGTGCGTTTGCCGGAGAAGTTGCCGAAGTTGTCTTCCCAATCCTCGGGGAGATCCTCGCGGGAGTCGCTGCCAACGAGCAGCAGCGTTCGTGGCTCGTTCTCGACGACCGGCCGGAGCGATGTCAACTCCGATGCCGGGATCTTGTCGATCTTCGCATCCGCCCACAAGATAAACCCGACCGCGCCGAACACCATCGTGATGGCGACGAGGAGAAACCCGAGGAGTACCTTCTTCGTGCGAGACATCCGTCTCTTCGTGGGTGCGGGCGCGGGTGGTTGCAGTTGATCGTGCATGGGGGTTGTCCTGCGTTCGACGTGAGGACCGGGCCTGAAGGATAGTGCAACCCTGCGTGAACGCACGTTCGCATGCGTATGGTTACGGCATGGACGATCACGGATATCTCAGTTTGGCAATCGCAGAGGCGCGTAACGGTCTCGCCGAAGGGGGCATCCCCATTGGTGCAGTTCTCGTGGCCGGAGGCGACGTGCTTGGTCGCGGGCGCAACCGCCGTGTGCAGATGGGGTCAGCAATCCGACATGGCGAAACCGATGCCCTTGAAGCCGCGGGACGACAGCCAGCGTCAGTTTACCAACGGGCAACAATGTATACGACACTCTCGCCATGTGACATGTGCACGGGCGCAATTCTGCTGTACGGCATCCCGCGTGTCGTGATCGGAGAGAACACGACGTTTGTTGGCGGCGAGAGTTACCTGCGTCAACGCGGCGTCAACGTGACCAATCTTGACTCCGCAGAATGCAAACAGCTTATGGCCGATTTCATCGCCGCCAGCCCAGAACTGTGGAACGAAGACATTGGTGAGTAACGGTTCGTGAAACCGAAGTCTTTGCGGCGCACTATTGTCGTGGTATGAGCATCAAGATCCACTCCCAGGATGTCACGATCGGTCCGGCTAGTGCCGGCGCCCGTGCAATGCTGCGTGCCGTCGGCCTCGGCGAAGATGACTTTGCGAAAGCGCAGGTCGGCGTCGTGTCGGCCGGAAACGAAGTTACACCGTGCAACCTGACGGGTCCAGAGCTTGCCGGCCTCGCCAAGCAAGGTGTACGTGCAGCTGAAGGCGTCGCACTTACGTTCGCAACTATCGCGGTTTCGGACGGCATCGCGATGGGTCACGAGGGGATGCGCGCCTCGCTCGTTTCCCGCGAGGTGATTGCCGACTCGGTCGAGTTGATGATGCACGCGCAGCGTTTTGATGCAATGGTGTCGATCGCGGGGTGCGACAAGTCGTTACCCGGCATGTTGATGGCAGCAGCGCGGCACAACCTACCCTCGGTGTTCCTTTATGGTGGATCGAGTCTGCCCGGCAACTACAAGGGTAAAGACATTTCAATCGTCGATGTTTTCCAGAGCATCGGTGCTCACAGCGAAGGGCTAATCGACGACGCCGAATTACTCGCGATTGAGCAATCCGCTTGCCCGGGCGTCGGGTCGTGTGCTGGGATGTTCACCGCAAACACCATGGCATCTGTCGGAGAGGCGATTGGCATGTCGCTGCCGGGTACCGCAACATTGGCAGCGTCCGACCCGCGTTTGAGAGAATTTGCACGTCAGTCCGGTGAGGCGGTCATGGGTCTGCTGAGGGCCGATATCCGCCCTCGCGACATCATGACTTCCGATGCATTCGAAAACGCGATCACCCTGGTCATGGCGCTCGGAGGGTCGACAAACGCAGTTCTGCATCTCATGGCCATAGCGCACGAGGCCGGAGTCGATCTCAAGCTCGAAGACTTCGATGAGATCTCCCGTCGCACCCCGCATCTCGGCGATCTCAAACCGTTCGGAAAGTATCATATGATCGATTTCGACCGTATCGGCGGTGTTCCGGTCGTGCTGAAGGCTTTGTTGGACGGTGGACTTTTGTACGGCGATTGCATCACGGTGACAGGAAAGACGATGGCCGAGAACCTCGCTGGAGTCGAGTTCCCCAGCGGCCAAGACGTCGTGCTGCCGCTTGAAAATCCGATCGCCACGCAAGGAGGCATCGCGATTTTGCGCGGAAATCTCAGCCCCCAGGGTGCCGTTGTGAAGATTGCAGGCATCGAGTTGGATGTGTTTGAGGGGCTGGCGCGCGTGTTTGATGACGAACAACACGCCCTCCAGGCCATGTGGGATCACGATCTCCGTGCCGGCGATGTCGTGATCATCCGCTACGAGGGACCCAAGGGCGGCCCCGGTATGCGTGAAATGCTCGCGATCACCGCGGCCATCAAGGGAGCCGGTCTTGGCAACGACATTCTGCTCATAACCGACGGTCGGTTCTCGGGTGGCACCACCGGTCTATGTATCGGTCATGTGGCTCCCGAGGCAGCGCACGGTGGTCCGATCGGTCTTATCGAAGAGGGTGACCGGATACGCGTCGACGTCTCTGCCCGGACTCTGGACATATTGGTGGACGACGCAACGCTCGATGCCCGCCGGGAGAAGTGGGAGTGCATCCCTGCGCGCTACACGACGGGTGTGCTCGCAAAATATGCCAAGCTCGTCGGTTCCGCCGAAAACGGAGCCGTCTGCGACTGAGGATCGTCGAGATATCGGATCACGTCAGCGTTTGTGGCCCGGTTCGTTGATTCTTTTCGCGCTCTGGTGTTGCTGGCAGGTCGGTACGGAGCTAGAGGATTGTGCGTTTGACCGTGAGCAAAGGCGGGTTTTAACGAAATTCGCTTGCGATCAACGGTCGGCGGTCGCCACCGCGGCATGTGCGCTAGCGGGGTCTCACGCCACGCGAGACCGCCATCACTCCCGCTCGGCCCGTGGTTGTACAAGACCCAATTTCTGATGCGGCGGCGGGGCCCGCCGGGGGGTTGGGCCTCGTGATTGGTGTAGCCCGTCAAGACAACGGAGAAGCTCTGGCCGCGGCGGGAGCTGACGTCGTTGTCACGGTCCTTGCTGACGTTTCGACGGTTGGCTTCTAGGGTACGCCCACCGATTTCGCTGATGAGGGTCGTCTCGTGCAGGCACCAACAGACGCTACAGTGCTGGGCATGAAAATTTCGATTGAATACTGCGTCGCCTGAAACTACACAGGCCGTGCGGTCAGCATGGCAGAAGGACTGCTCAAAGAATTTGAGCAGTACATCGACGATTTTACTTTGATCCCCTCAAGAGGAGGCGTGTTCGAAGTGCAGGTTGGCGATACCTTGGTGTACTCCAAGATTGAGACTGAGCGCCACGCTGAGTACGAAGAGGTCGCGGCCCCGATCCGTAAGATTCTCGACAGGCCCGATCCCGAACCCACCCAGTAGTGACCGGCAGCCGCAAGACTCTGTCGACCTCTGAGGGTTCGCACAGTGGCGACTTCCAGAAGCGACATTGGCTGCTCGTTGCCATCGTCGCTCTGGTGTTCGGTTCAGCTTTCTTTTGGATTGCACTTGCGCTGCGGTCCTTCGATCCCCGGTTCCTTGCCGTGGCCCGTGTTGCACTCGGTGCTGGCGCGCTGTCGCTGATCCCGTCCGCCCGCAAGAGAATCGAACGCGTCGACTACCTTCGGATCATCATTGCAGGTGTGGTCGGTCAAGCTGCACCAGCCATATTGTTCGCTCTCGCCGAGCAGCGAATTGAGTCTGCCCTGACAGGTATGATCACCGGTGCTGCTCCGATAACGGCTGCGATCTGGGCTGCCCTCTTTATGGCTAAATTGCCCCCTCGTCGGCGAGTTTTGGGGCTCGCCATCGGTTCCGTGGGCATCGTGATTCTGTCGCTGCCATCGCTGGGGGAGGGCGGTTCGAGTCTCCTCGGGGTGCTCTTTGTCATCATTGGAATTTCGGGATACGGCCTCGCCGCGAACCTGCTTGTCCCGATGCAGCCGAAATACGGTTCGCCGACCGTTATTTTGTGGGCGCTGATTGTTGCGACAGTTGTGTTGGCACCGATCGGCATTCCGGCATACAGCGCGGGTGCGTCGTCGGAATCGATTGGTGCGCTTTTGATTCTCGGAGTGGTCGGCACCGGTTTGGCGCGGACGGTGCATGTGTCGTTGATCGGAAGAGTCGGGGCATCTCGTGGATCTGTGATCGGCTATTTTCTACCCCTTGTTGCCCTCTTCCTTGGCGTCGTTGTACTCGACGAGACCATTGTTGCGATTCAGCTCGTCGGTATGGTCGTGGTGGTGTTCGGCGCCTACGTCCTCAGCCGAGCCGACTGACGTCGCGTCTCAATACGTCCCTGGAATCACTGAGTGTGCGCGCACTCATGCTTGCTAATCTGCGTAGGATCGTCGAGAGGGACCACCCATGGACACTGCTGAATTTCTACGAGGTACACCGCTGTTTGCGAGTTGCTCTGATAAGCACGTCAAAAGCATCGCAAGACTGGCGCGTAGGAGAACTGTCGCGGCGGGCGAAAAGATTATTCGTGAAGACAGTCAAAGCACCATGGGGTTTTACATGCTTGTTGAGGGATCCGCCGTGGTAACACGCGGGGATCACCTGCTCGCCGAGTACGCCCCCGGCGACTACTTCGGTGAAATCGCTCTGCTGCTTGATGACACGGTGCGGACTGCCACGGTGTCGGCCAAGACCGACGTCACTGTCTTGGTCATCACTCGGTGGGATTTTCGAGCGCTCGTCAAGACGAATCCTGAGATCGCGGTCGAGCTGATGGCGGTGTTGGCGAAGCGCCTTGCGGATACCGACCGAGTGCTCAGCGAATAGGGCGCGGTTCGGGTTCGGGAGTAGGAACGTTGTGTAGACAGCTCGTTGGGTGTCGGGTCACGCGATGGTGACCAGCGGCGTCAAAACCATCATGTTCACGGACCTTGTCGGCTCGACGAGGATGCGTGATCTCCGTGGCGACGACGTAGCTGATCGCATCAGTAGCGAGCACGACGCGATCGTCGAGGCTGCTGTGTCGTCAACGGGGGGTCGCATAGTGAAGCGCCTCGGCGACGGTGCGCTCGTCGTGTTTTACTCTTCAGTTGATGCCGTCAGGGCTGCGCAGCGGATCCAAGAAGGCGTTCGGGTGCACAACCGGTCGGCCGAGGAATCTCACCAAATCGACGTTCGTATCGGTATTAACGTGGGAGAGGTCGTCACTGATGCCGATGGTGATGTAACGGGTCTACCGGTCGCTGTCGCGTCGCGTGTTTGTGATCAGGCTAATGGTGGTCAGATCGTGGTGACGTCGGCTGTCCAATCGATGATTGGGCGGAGGGCGAGGTTCCCGTTTTTGTCCATCGGCATCCATGTTCTTAAGGGGGTGGCCGAGCCTGTGGAACTGTGGTCGGTCGAGGAAGCTTCTCCAACGGCGGGGCTGGGCCGTGGCGGATCGGTTCCTCTGCCTCGTTTCGTTGCGAGGGGTGCCGTATCCACGCTCGTCGGGCGCGGCGATCACATCGCTCAGCTCGACGCTTGTTACGAGGCCGCCGCTGGCGGTGTGCAGTTCGTCACGGTGGTTGGAGAACCCGGTATCGGAAAGACCGCGTTGGTCTCAACATGGTGTTCTGCGTTGGAGGGGGAGGGGGCGATGGTGGTTGCGGGGCGCTGCACTCCGGATGTAGCTTTGCCGTATCAGCCTTTCATTGAGGCCGCCAGGCAAGTATTGGAATCTCATCCCGAACTGCTGCCAACACTTGGCCCGGCCGCCGGCAACGTTGCGCAGCTTGTCCCGAGTGTGAACGTGGTGTCGTGGCTCCCACCACCGCCCCAGACCGATTTGGACACCACTCGCTATTTGATGGCAGAAGCTTTTGCGGCCCTGTTGAGACCGCTCGGCAGCGTCTCCCCAACGGTCATCGTGCTCGAAGATCTTCACTGGGCGGACGAGGACTCCTTGGCCGTTCTTGCCCACCTCGTGCGATACCAGGACCGACTCCCCCTCATGATTCTTGGCACCTACCGCGATACCGATCTCGTTGCTGGTCATCCGTTGCCTGCATTGGTCACCGATTTCCGCCGCGAACGCAGGCTCACCAAGATCCCCTTGCAACGCCTCGATGGGGGAGAGGTTGGCGAGATGGTGGGGAGGCATTTCGGTGCCGAGGTCTCAGAGCTGGTGGTTGCATCGATTTCTGGCGAGACGCAGGGCAATCCTTTTTTTGTCGAGGAGGTTGTAGCTCACCTCATCGACGTCGAAGCATTAGACCAAGATGGCCAATGGGTGTCCGACGTTCCGATCGAGGACTACGGCATTCCCGAGGGGATCCGGGACGTGGTCGGCCGTCGCCTAGAGCTTCTCGGCGAGGAGGCAGTTGCAGTCCTTGAAGTTGCGGCAGTGATCGGACCTACCTTTTCACTGGATGTCGCAGCCGCGATCGAGGGACTGAGCGAGGAACAGTGCGATGATGTCATTGGCAAAGTCACAGCCGCGGGGATTGTCGGCGAGGGCGACGGGCCGGACGAATTTACTTTCACCCATGCCCTCATACGGCAGACGTTGTACGACGATCTGTCGGCGAGGCGGCGGACCCGCCTCCACAGAAACGTCGGTGAGGAACTTGAGCAACGGAACGAGCCCGCTTCGGTGGTACTTGGCCATTGGTTGAACGCTGGCAGTTCCGATAGGGCACTTCGAGCAGCGCTGCGTGCAGCGGACGCCGCGCAAGAAGCTTCGGCCGGCTCGGATATCCTGCGTTATCTGCAGTTGGTTTTGGATTTGTGGGACGACTTTGACGATCCAGAAAAAGTGGCTCGACAATCGCATGCCGAGATCGTGATCCGCTTGGCGCGAACGCAAATGGACTTTGCCGATCCGCGCATCCAAACGGTCGATCTGGTTGCCTCGGAAATCCAGGATGGACATGTAGACGATGATGAGGTGAGGGGGCAGCTTTACTCCATTCACGCTGGAGGGCTGTGGCAGGTCGGACGCCAAGCTGAAGCTGAAGCCGCTGATCTGGAGGCGCTTCGGCTAACAAAGGACGACCCTCCAAACTCCGCGCGGGCCGAAGCCCTCGCTGGCTACGGACGCCGTCTGGTACTCCAAGCAAGATTGCGCGAGGGGATCGGGTTCGCTGAGAGGGGTCTTGCGATGGGCCGAATCGTCGAATCTGACCTTGCTATCGCATCTGCTGTGACCGCTCTCGGGACTTCCTATGGATTCCTGGGTGAACTCGAGAAGGCGAGTGTCCATTTCGAAGCTCTGAGTGCTCTTGCGCAGAGGACGGGCCGTTTGTCGTTGAGGCTTTTGATGCACGTGAACTGGGGTTCAATCCTCCATGACAGCGGCAAGCCGACCGACGCCCTGCATCTCTTTGAGGAGGGGATTGAGCGCGCCACTGCATTGGGTGAAAACAACAGGTACGAGGCTATGCTCCGCGTCAATGCGGCATTCACCCTGTTCGATCTCAGCCGGTGGGATGAAGCGGACAGATACATAGGAGCTGTTCCGCCCTCCGACCGGATAGACCACCCCGGCATCAATCGTGCGCTGTGCGTTCTCACAATGGCCGCCGAGCGCGGCGACGCCAACAGCATTGCTGACGAACGGGGGCGCCTCGCCGGTGTAGATGTTGCAGCTCTGAACCCGCAGATGAAGGGGCCTATTTGGGCGGCGACTGTTGCGGATCTGCGGTGGCGTGGAGAGCTTGTCGAGGCCTACGACCTCGCCGCTGAGGCATTGGTTGTTATCTCTGATGGCGACGCCTGGCCCTACGTAATCCGTCTCAGCGCCTTCGCCATCGAAGTGGTAGCCGACGGCGCCCATGTAGGCATCGGTGATCACTCATGGTTGGCGTCTGCAAGGCTGTGGCACGCTCGATTTGCACAGGAACATCCGCCGGGGGCATACAGTGCAGAATTTCACGTCACTGCAACGGCCGACTTGGCCAGAGCCGAAGGAGAGAATGACCCTGATTTGTGGCGCATCGCGGTGGATGCGTGGGGTGAGCACAGTTACTACGGAGCCAAGGCCCGGTGGCGTCTTGCAGAAGCGGAGCTCGAAGAAGGTGGATTAACGTCAGAGGTCGCGACGCTGCTCGACAATGCCGCTTCTGTTGCGACGCGCTTGGGGGCGCAACCGCTTCTGCATGCGGTTCGATTACTTCGTGACACGACGTGACATGGGGTCTGTCGTTCCCTTTACCCTTGCTGAGGACGACTACCGACGCATCGCGTTCATGCGCGACAACCTAGAAATTGCCAGCGGGTCTCCTGCTCTGAATCGGCGTGACTCGTGGCATGCAATCGTTCGCGGTGCCCGGTTCGTTATAACGATTCATGATGAGTCATTTCTCGTTCTGCAGCGTGAGTTCAAGCGTTTTGACAAGAACCGGCGTCGTCTTGAAGTTTTAGCCCAAGACGACACGCTTCGGTGGACCGTTGAATCTGTCGGACGGTTTGCGGGCCATGTAAAACGCGTCGATCGTTCCTTGGTCGGTACGCTCACGCGAAGTGGCGCGTCGTGCATTGCCCCCACTGAAACCGAGCAACTCCTGGTTGCAATGCTTGATGCACTTCAAGTGCGCCTGGTCCTGTCGGTGCCCTGGATTGGTTTGGCCTTCCGCGGATTTTGATCATCCGGTCAGGTATCAGTCTTCGCACTACCCGCCCCACAAAGACCGTTCTAGCGTCCAATAGTGCAGGATCCTGCACTATTGGACGCTAGAACGGTCTGGAATCGGCGTTCGTACTGCCCGCACCTCGAAGCCGCGTGGATCGAGGGGCCAAGCACTAGAGTTTGACGGAACCCCACGGTCCAGTCGCCGCTTTGGTGGTGCACGGTTATGTGGGTCATCGAATCGCCGACAGGTTGATCATGGTGCAAATGGCTAGCCGAGAGTTATTCGGGTTCGTTCACCGGGCAGGAACAGAGCGGTCGGGCGCGAGGGTTCTCGCTGAACTCAGTCGCTTCATCGGGAACCGGTTGTCGGTACACCGAGTAACGGTGTACGCGCTAGATGGTGAACACCTAGTTCCGTTGGTGTCGGAGTATTCATCGGGAACGACTGACGTGCGGCAGTTCGCCAGATGGCGAGGGGCGATGTCCTTGGCTACGACCGAGATGGCCGATGATCTGCGTGGTAGTGAGCGGCCGATCTTGGTAAGGAACCCCAGAGACGCGCTGCCAAGACGTCTAGTAAAGGCATTGGGTATCCAGCCGTTTCTCGTGGTAGCCCTCCGTGCTGATACGGAGTTCATCGGTGCCTTGATTGTTGAGGGCGACCCCGATTCCCTGATCGCCCAAGAGGACTCGATTGAGACGCATGCCGGGGTTGTCGCCCTAGCCCTTGAGGCTGTCAAGACGTTTCGGATCGGACGCGAGCGGATCCGAGGAACAAAAGCGTTGCTCGAAGTTGGAGCCGTGCTTGCGAGATCGACCTATCTCATTGAGGTCCTCGCTTCGGTCGCCCGCAATTCTGCCCGGGTGTGTGATTTCGAGCGCTGCTCGATATTGCTTTTGGACGAGGCGGGGACACTCAAACCGGTCATGAGTCAGTTCGCCGATGGCCATACTGATATGGAAATGTGGGATATGTTCCGCTCGATAGAAGCGGATCTTCCCGCCGCTCGACAAGTTCTCGACTCCGGCAAGCCCGCTGCTTATTCGGACCCAGAGAACAATGCAGACTTGAATCCGGCGTTGTGGATTCGTCCGTTCGGCAGCAAGTCGATCCTCTTTGTCCCGCTCACGGCCTGGGACGAGCGTTTCGGGGTGCTCATGCTCGACCATCAGGAGCGCCGTTCGATCAGCCCAGCGCAGATCAGTGCTACCCAAGTGGTAGCCGACCAAGGCGCTGCCGCGATCGGTGTCAGCCGACTCCTCGAACGTGAAGCAGCGAGTCGTCATCGCGCTGTGACGGCGTTGGCGGATCTCAGCGCCCGAGAAGCACAACAGGCCGCCGTTGCTGCGGTGAGTCAGGTGGCGGTGACGGGTTCAGACCTCGGTGAATTGATGAGCGAGGTGGTCCGGGTCCTTACGAAGACACTGGACGTTGAGTATGCGAAAGTGCTCGAACTCTTGCCCGATGGTCGAAAGATGCTTCTGAGGGCAGGTGTTGGCTGGGATGTTGGGTTGGTCGGCACGGCCACAGTGGAGAGCGGTGTCAGCTCGCAGGCTGGGTTCACGTTGGCTTCTTCTGGTCCGGTCATTGTCGAGAACCTCGATACCGAACAGAGATTCCGTGGACCCGAACTCCTCGTCAACCACAGAGTCGTCAGTGGCGTGAGCGTGATTATTGGAGGTCGGGAGAAGCCGTACGGAGTGCTTGGCATCCACACGGTCCGACAGTGCGTTTTCACCGCGGAAGACGTTAACTTCGTGCAATCGCTCGCCAACGTGCTTGCTGGCGCAATCGAGCGAGATCGAGGAGATAAGGCGATAATAGACAGCGAGGGCCGTCTCCAGACGATCCTCAACACCGCCAGCGACGCCATCATTTCAGTCGACGAGAAACAAACAATCACTCTCTTCAATGAGTGCGCACGCCAGATATTCGGGTATAGCTCTGACGAGGCGCTGGGACAGCCTCTCAACATGTTGTTGCCGATCAGATCCCGTCAGGTGCATGGTGAGGATGTGCGGCGCTTCGCCGGCGGCGAGCAGGACTCGCGCGGTATGGCTGAGCGCTCTACGCTGCTGGGGCGCCGCAAAAACGGGGAGGAGTTTCCCGTCGAGATCACGATCTCGAAAGCGAGGCTTGGAGACCAGTTGATCTTCACCGCGATCGTCCGTGATGTGACCGCGGTACATGCCACCCGGTTGCTTATGAGAAAAACTGAGGAGCGTTACAAGAATCTGTTCGAACGTTCGCCGATCGCGATATGGGAACAAGACTTCTCCGCCGTCGGTGCGTGGCTTGATGGTCTGCGAGATGCTGGTGTTATCGACCTCGGTGTGTATCTGGCAGCGCATCCAAAAGAGGCAGAGGTCGGTATGATGCTGGTAAGAACACTCAGCGTCAACCCCGCCGGCCTCGATCTCATCGGAGCCAGGAGCCTCGAAGAAATTCTCGAGACCGCTCCCGAGGAAGCCCACGACGCGGGGATCCGGCAGTCCTTCATCGTGCAGTTCCTTGCCATCTGGGACCAGGTCGACCGTGTCGAGTTCGAGTTCACTGCCACGGACCCCTCAGGCGATCGCATTGATTGCGCGCTCCACTTTGCCGCCGGACGAACCGGTGGTCGGCTCGACCTTGACAGTGTCATCGTTGCTCTCGTTAACATCACCGAGCGAAAAGTCGCCGAGGCGCTCCTGAGGGATTCGGTACGCTCAAAGGAGGAACTCATCGCCTCCGTTTCGCATGAAATCAGAACGCCGCTCACGGCGATCCTCGGATTCGCCGAACTGCTCAGCAACGACGCCAGCGGTTTTACCAAGGAAGAACATGCTGAAATGTTGCGAGTGCTCGTCAGCGAGAGCATTGACGTCGCCAACATTGTTGAGGATCTGCTCGTTGCCGCCAAGTCCGACACCGGGAACCTGCAGGTCATGCGTGTCCCTGTTGATCTTCGGGCGCAGGCAGCGCAGGTGCTCGAAGCGTGGGATCAGAGTGTTACCGGCCATATTCGATTGGTGGGCGGCCAGGTGCGATGCGTTGGTGATCCCGCCAGAGTTCGTCAGATTGTTCGCAATCTGATCAGCAACGCCCTCCGCTACGGCGGCGATCACATTCGGATTGAAGTCGGGCGCCACGAGTCCGCCGGCTACATCGTCCTCGTCGACGATGGACCGGGAGTGCTGCCCCAAGACGTGGATCGCGTGTTCGAGTTCTACCGCAGCGGCGAACAGGTACCCGGTCTCACCGTTGCGATGGGTTTGGGTCTCGGGATATCTCGGCGCCTCGCCCGAATCATGGATGGTGATGTCACCTACCGCCGCAGCGACGGAGAGACGGTTTTCGAACTCGCTCTCCCGCTTGCGGTATCCGTTGATGTCGGGGTCAACGCCACCGACTCTGCTGACCCCAATTACTCGTTACGGTCCACCAGATCTGATGCTTGATAGGCGTGCGGTGAACCTCACGATTGTCGAGAGCGACCACAGACGCGTCGTTGTCCCGACTTCGATGAAGTTCGGGACAACGATCAACCTAAGCTACAGCTTTGCTCCACCTGGCGCGCCTATCCGCCTGTGTCGAAGTGGTGACACGCGTAGGGGCCATTGCCGACACCGCTTAGATCGTGATAGGCGCTGCCGTCGTCGGTCATGCACGGCTGACCTGCATACACCGCGGCGGAGATGAGTAGCTCGGTACCGAGAAACTCTGAACCATCCACGGAGAATACCTTCACGACAGTCGCTTTCGTGTTGTTCGATCCACCTCCGGGCGCAAAGCAATGCGTCCAGTCATTGGGACCGGCGGGGACGCAGGACCAGCCGGCGTTCGATAGCGTTCCAGCGCTTTGGCCACCGGCAGATGCAGCGGGGGCCATCGCGAGCATCATTGCCGTTGCCAGGCCTATCGTCGCAAGTAGTCGTTTCATTTCTATCCCTCCTTTGGTACATGCACTTTGTTGTGCATTGAAATTGGCGAGTGTTGTGGGTCGACGTACTTAGCTGTGTTCGCTTACGGCGAAGATTTCGTCGGCGACCAGGCCGTGCGCCTCACGATGAACGGTTGCGGCGTCCTCAGCGGTGTCCGCCTCAACCAGGCAAAAGATCTTGCCCTCGTCTTGGCTCACCCAGTACCTGAGGTAGCTAACGCCATACTTCTCTTGGGTATCTAGGTCCTTCTTGTGTGCGTCTGCGACGTCGTCGGCCGAAACGCCACCGTCCAAATTGTGGACATCCATAAACAGGGCCATGTCGTTCTCCTCAGAGCGGGTATGTGTCTGTGTTGAACGTCTGTGGTCGGTGCGTTCTAGTCATGAGGGTGTACTACCCATCTCTGCGCGAGCGAACACTCAGATTTGGATCGGGATCGCGTGACGGGCGCAGCGGCCACGGGGAGTACCCGCCCCGTCGGTGGGTCTTTCTAGAACGCGATTCCGCTACCGCCATACACGCAGAGTCCAGCGGACGAAGTCCGAAGCGTTAACGTGCCGCGAGAATGCCCCGTTTGCGGGCAGCGTCAACAGCAGCGCCTCGTGTCGGCACGTCGAGCTTCATCAGGATGGCCGAAACGTGGTTTTCTGCTGTTCGATAGGAGACGAAAAGCCTGTCAGCAATTTCGGCGTTGGTAAGGTTCTCGGCGAGCAGTTGGAGGACCTCGGCCTGTCTAGCTGTCAGCCCCGCCGCGTGGTCTCTTGTGGAGCGCGACTTGCCGCGTGACACCACAACACCCTGGTTCTGAAGGACCCGTCTCACCTTCGCTGCTGTGGCCGTTGCCCCGAGTTGCTCGAAAATGCGTACGGCTTCTATCTGTTCGTTCTCGCTGCCGTGCATGAGAGCAAGGCCCTCCTCGTATGGAATCGCTCGTTTCCGCCAGAACTGTGCTGACTTCGCGTAGTCGCCGCGGATGATCCAACCGTAGAAGTCCGCCGTGCCCTCGGGCACAGCGTCGAGCAGCCCAAGTTTCCACATCCAGAAAGCGAACGCACCGCTCGGCCACGGTCTTCCTGCTTGCAAACCCATCGCGAGCACCGTGCGAAGGTCGGACTTCCACTTTGTGTCGTCCTGACCTGTTAGCCACATATGCTCGGCGAGGACGGCGGCTGCCGGCTCCATGACCGTCAGCTGCTGGGCCGTCTGCGCCAGCGACCACATGCGGGTGAGCGCGGAACGTGCCGTAGATCGACCCCTTCGCGTCTGTAACGTTGCGAGTACTCGCCATGAAAGCGTGGCCGATTCGGCAGATGAGTCGACCGACTCGGACGCAGCATTTTCGGCTTCAAGCCAGGCTCCCGTCCACAATAGATATTCACTATGCATCGATCTCGCGGTGGCTTCGAGCGCGGGCGTCTCATTTCGAATGGCGGTGTCATGTGCCCTCCGTACGAAATCCATCGCTCGCCCGATGTTACGGTCATCACCCGACATCGAAGCCAGGTTAAGTAGCGCCCGTACCTCTTCGTGTGCATATCTGCCGCGTTGCGCCAACCTGAGGCCCTCTTCGACCAGCGACATCCCGCGCTGGTCGCCACCGCTGTACATGATCGCACCCTCAATCTCCAGTGCGATGAGAGTGGCTATCTCATCGGCAGACTCCACGGCGACCGCAGTTGCCTGCTCGGCTAGGAGCAGCGCCATTGGGATGTCTTCGTAGCTGAGCCAATTCATGAGTGCGCGGATGCTTAAGGCTTGGGCGAGATCTCCCGTCGCTCCATACGGTTCCAGAATCCTGACGGCATCAATTAGGTAAGCCAACGCGTCAGCGTTTTTCAGATGTGACCTCATGATGCGTGCGGCGAGGGTCAAGGTTCGTGCTAGCGCTTGATCTTCGCCGACGGATCGGCGGATTTCGATTGCCCGGTCAACAAGTGTGAGCGATGAGACGTCGTCGAGGTAGTACTCCTCTAGCGCCCAATCTTCCAAGATGTCGGCTTGCTCGCTGATCGGCATTTGTGCGAGATGTGGTTCGAGAGCCCGGAAATGGGCAACCGCTTCGCGTGTACTCTTGCTGGCCGATGCTGCTCTCGCAGCTTTGGGAGCATGGGCGATGATCGACTGGATATCACCAGCTTCTCTTGCGTGATGCGCAAGTAGCGACGGGTCGGCGTTCGCTGAGATCTGCTTCAGCACCAGTGCGTTTAATCTGCGACGGTCGGTTGAAGAGAGCGAGGATTCGAGTGCCCTGCGCTGTAGTTCGTGGGGAAAGGTCACCGTGCCATAGTCAATGCGGAGAAGGCCCTGTCGGACGCATTCATCCAACTGTGAGTCGGCTACATCGAGTATTTTACCAATCAGAGAAAGGTCGGCTTCACCGGGAACGACCGAGACGAGGTCGAGAATCTGTCTGGCCCCCGTGGAAACTTTCAGAGCTCTTGCAAGCACTGAATCTTGTACTGACGTCGGTGCCGCTTCGACTCCTGACGAGACGACTTCTGTGACGAAGAGCGGGTTTCCGTTTGTCAGGGAGTGAACCGTGGCGAGGTCGAACGGCCGATCCCCGATTATCGCGGCGGTTGCCTCGGTCGAAAACCTATTGAGACGCATTCGGATGAGGCTCCGCGGTGGGAGAGTGCCAATTACCTGGCGCAGAGGGTGGCTGGCGTCGACCTCGCTGTCGCGATATGTGAGGATCAGCAGGCCATTGGTCTGAGCAATGCGCCTAGCGAGAAACTTGATGATGTCGAGCGTTGCCTCCCCTGCCCACTGGGTATCTTCGAGCACGAGCAATGTTGGACGCAGTGCTCGAGACAGTAGATCGAGTAGGACTTCCATGACTGCCCTACGGTCGCCGTCCGATAACGAACGTGCAACGGAGGTCTCCTCCCGAGCGATGTCCCAAATGGGTCCGAGAGGTTGAGGCGTAAGAAGGTCGTCACACGTACCGAACAGCACATGAGCCCGGTCCTCAATATCGGAAATGAATTGGCCGATGAGAGCGCTTTTGCCGATTCCTGCCTCACCGCGGATAAGGATGACGCGGCCACCCAACGAATCGAGATCGCCAACAGCTCTATTCAGTGTTTCGATTTCAGAGTCCCGCTCAAACAGCAATACATAGCTCCTGCGTGGGGTCGCTCCGTTGTCTCGTGACGACTTGCTCGCTCGGACGTTGCCTCGGCGGGGCATGATTCTGGCCCGCCACCGCCCGAATTCGCAGCGACATCAGGCTACTCGTCCCACCACCGTACACCAGGGTCGGCGGGAACCGCAACGCCGTCAACATAGGTTTCTAAGACAACGGTAGCGCGTAGCTCATCCGGAGTGCTGGTGGTCGGGTCTCGGTCGATGACGACGAAGTCAGCCGGGCTCCCAACGCGCAGCGGCGCCGACTCCCTCAGCGCTGCTGCACTACCGACTGTGAACAGCGCCAGGGCTTGCGAAGCGGTGAGAGCTTGGTTCGGGGCGATCCCGCCCCTGTCGATTGCAGCTGCCATGCCCCAGAATGGATTAGGCGGTTCCACCGGGCAGTCCGAACCGCCCGCCAACAGCACTCCGGCGTCGATTAGCGATCGAAGCGGATATGTGAACGGCAATCTCTGCGGTCCGACGCGCGATTCGAGCCAATCAGTTTCTGATACGAGGAACGCCGGCTGGACCGACGCGATGACTCCCGCACGTGCGATGCGTTCTATCAAGTCGCCGGTGAGCACGGATGCATGTTCGATCCGGAGTCGTCGCGGGTCGCACCCTGAGGCGATCAGACGCTCGAAACTGTCCAGGATGGCCCCTACGGCAGCGTCGCCAATTCCGTGAAATGCTACGTCACCTCCCAACGCGATCGACACCTTGGCGAGCATGGTGTCGTACTCGGTGAGTCTGAGGGTCCCAATCGTGTCGACATCGCTGAACGGTGCGCACAACGCTGCTGTGTGTGCTCCGAGAGACCCATCGGCGAACCGCTTGAGGCCCCGCCACACCAGCCGCGGCCCAGCTGCACCGATTTGGGTCCTCGCCTCGGCGAGATCATCGCCAGATTCAGCAATTACATAGGCGTAAACCTTGAGGGGCAGTTGACCGGCGACCTCAACCATGGCGTCGACTTCGTCACCGTATCGAAGCATTGCCCCGATCGCAGTTAGACCCAGGCCGGCTAAGGCACGCATAGCTTTAACGAGGTCGCCAGCCTGGACGCGTGGCCGCGGAACCGCCGCCAAAACGGTCGCGATAGCCGTTTCGCGCAGAACTCCGTTGGGAACCCCGTTGGCATCGCGATCGAAACTTCCCCCGGCTGGATCTCGGGTGGCGGCCTCTATACCTGCGGCCTGCAATGCCATCGTGTTCGCCACCGCGACATGACCGCAGTACCTGGTAACGATGACCGGACGGTCAGCTACAGCAGCATCAAGTTCCAAGGCTGTCGGAAGTCTGCGCTCGGCCAGGTGGTCGTCATCGAGGCGGGGTGCATGGATGGGCTTCTTGTCCGGGTCTGCGGCCGCGGCTTTGCGGAGAAGACTTTGTACCTGGAAAATGGACGCCGCGGACTTGAGAGACATTCCCGCGAGGAGGTCGGCGTACCAAATAGGGTGCAGGTGGGCGTCGCGTAGCCCCGGGATTATGGTCGCTCCAGGGAACCGCTCTTGTGGAATTGCCGGCGAGCTGAGTCTGCTGTAGTCCCCGATGGCCGCCAATACGCCGTCTTCGATGAGGAGTGTGTTGCCCAAGACCGCGTCATGGCTGCGGACGCTGTCGGCGACTACAAGCTTCTTCACCGTGTTAGCCGCTAGGTCCGTGTGCTCAGATGAACCGGAACCGCGGGTTCGATGAGTTCGAGCAATCGGTCGTGGATCTTTCCGTTGCTTGCGATCACGATCCTCGACTCGGGGACTTGTGGAGCGCCGTGCTGGTTGGTGGTTTTGCCTCCGGCCTCTGTCAGAATGACGATGCCCGCGGCACTGTCCCAGGGCGACAGGTCGAGTTCAAAGTATGCGTCGAATCGTCCTGCTGCGACCCACGCGTAGTCGAGCGCCGCCGAGCCGAGGCGCCGGATGCCGTTGACTTCTCTGAGGACGGCCGCGAAGGGTGCAATGTACTCGTCGGTGTAAATGTCGTGGTCGTAGGGAAACCCCGTGACTACCACGGACTGGTGCATCTTTTCGACATTGCTGACGTGAATCGGTTCGCCGTTAAGCGTTGCGCCTTCGCCACGAGACGCGGCGAATGTTTCGCTTTGAATCGGGTTGGTGATCACACCGACAAGACCGATATCGTCGTCCCACAGTGCAACCGACACGCTAAAGAGCGGGATTCCGTGGATGAAATTCACCGTGCCGTCGAGTGGGTCGATGATCCATCGGCGTCCCGATGTTACGTCTCCTGATCCTTCTTCCGCCATGATTCCATCATCTGGCCGCAAGTCGCGCAGCAGTTCTACGATCGCCTTTTCCGAAGCCAGGTCGACCTCGGTCACAGGGTCGAGCCGTCCCTTTTGGGTCACCGAAACCCTGTCGCCAAACTTGGTTGCGAGAATTTCAGCGCCGGCGCTGGCTGCCTTAAGAGCTACGTCGAGATCGTCCATTTGGTCACTCTACGGCAGTTTCGGGAGGCTGAACTCGCACAAGAACGTTGATCGCCTGTCCTTCCGGGGACAAACCGTGCAACCCACTAACCTCCCCTGGATGGCTGGACTCGGTGCTGCAATCTTAAGTGGACTTCTCCTGTGGGCGTCCTTCCCCCCAATCGGCTTCGGGGTGCTCGCGTTTATCGCGCCCGTCCCGTTGTTGTGGGCCATTCGCCACTGCGAATCGGCCTTCACTGCGCTGATGTATGGGTGGGTCACAGGGGCTGTGTATTTTGGTCTGCTGCTGTTCTGGATCAGCGAACTCGGCATGGTCGCTTGGCTTCCACTCACCTTGTACCAAGCGACGACAATGGGGGTGTTGTCCCTAGTTCTGTGGCTGTTCAAGTTGTGGCCTGAGCGCCGTTGGTGGTTCATCACGATCGGTCTCTGGGTGGGTCTCGAGATCCTTCGCAGCTACTTCCCGTTTGGCGGTTTCCCCTGGGGAGCGATCGGGTACGCAACGGCTGGGCTTCCCGGTGCAATCGGCTCCGTGCAGTGGATCGGTCCGGCGGGTTGGTCGGCGCTCACGATTGGCGTAGCCGCAGGGATCGTGCTGCTCATCGAGGAGAAATCGCAATGGCAGTACGTTGTTGACTCCAGTGTCGCGGTAATTATTCTGATCACAGCCGGTTCGTTTTTTGGCCCGTCTCCCCAGGGTCCGTTGATCAATGTAGCGATCATCCAGGGTGGCTCACCGTGCCCTCAGGTCCACTGTCAGAACGAGAATCAGCGTATCTACGACAGTCACCTTGCGTTGACTCGCGGCCTCCCCGACCTCTCTGTTGAACTTGTCGTTTGGCCCGAGAACTCATCGGGGCCTCCCGTCTCGCCCCTCGACAATGATACGGCGCGAGATGAGATCACTGCAGAGGCGGCGCGCCTCGGGGCGTACCTTCTTGTAAGCGGTACCCTTACCCTGTCACCCGAGGAGTTCAGAAACTTCAACGTTATGTACGCGCCGGGCGGGAATCTCGTCGGGATCTACGACAAACGTCATCCCGTCCCCTTTGGTGAGTTTGTCCCAATGCGCGAGTTGCTTTCGTTCATTCCCCAGCTCGATCAGGTACCGCGCGACATGAAACGAGGCAGCGATCCTGTCGTGTTCCAGACCCTGTTTGGTGGTATCGGATCAGTGATCTCGTTCGAGGGGGCGTTCTCTCGCTATATGCGTGAGGAAGCGCTCGAAGGAGCTCAATTGATGATTGTCGCGACCAATGAGTCGTCGTTCGGCCCGGGACCGGCGAGCGACCAGCTTTTGGGGCTGACGAGAGTGAACGCAGCCGCGGTTGGGCAAGATCTGGTTCACGCAGCAATCACCGGAAAGTCAGCGTTTGTTCAGGCTGACGGTACGGTTATCGGCGAAACGGATCTTCTCACCGAAGAGGTGCTGGTCGGCGCTGTGCGGCTGCGTACGGGGCCTAGGACGTTGTTCACATCGCTCGGTGAGTGGTTTGGGGTGCTCTCAATGTTGGCCGCTGTCGTCGCTTTCTTGATCCCGGGTAAAGATCGGCCGCAACGGCGTTCCAGCGTCGCGCGGTCTTCGCGATAATTGCCACTGGATTCGGCGCGAGCGAGATCTAGATGGATTTCTCGTAAGCCGTAATTGCGGCGTCGAGGATATCGATTCCCTTGTCAAGGTCGTCCATCGTGACGTTGAGGGGCGGGACGAATCGGATGACGTTACCGTCGGGACCGCAATTGAGAATGAACATTTTGTTCTCGCGTGCGTACGCCCCTACCGATTTCCATGCATCTTGGTTTGGTGTGTTGCCGGTGCTCACGAGTTCGATACCGATCATAAGGCCGAGGCCGCGTACGTCTCCGATGGTCGGGTGGTGTTCCCTCATGTCGTTGAATCGACCGAGCGCGTGAACCGAGCGTTCCGTGACACCGGAGATAACGTCTCGCAACGCATCCACGGTCGCCATCGACGCAGCGCACGCGACCGGGTTGCCGCCGAACGTAGACCCGTGTGAACCGGGCGGCCATTTCTCAAGGAGTTGCGTGGATGCACCAAGTGCTGAGAGCGGGAACCCGTTCGCAATGGCCTTACCCATAACAAGTATGTCCGGTTTGACGTCGTACACCTGACTGGTGAACCAATCACCGGTACGACCGAATCCGGTCTGTATCTCATCAAAGATCAATTTGATGCCGTGTTCATCAGCAAGGTCGCGGATCGCCGCGAGGAAATGCCTTGTGGCCGGGTAGTACCCGCCTTCTCCCTGCACCGGCTCGATTAAGAAACACGCTACCTCGTGCGGCGTGATTTCGTGCTTGAACATCAGTCGTAGTTCGTCTAACGCCCGCTCAGTCGCGGCGTCCTGGCTCACACCCCAGCGGTAGGGGTGTGGGAACGGTGTGACAAACACGGACCCGACCAGAGGGTGATACCCCTGGCGATATGCAGCCTTTGACGTTGTGTACGACACGGCTCCCATGGTGCGTCCGTGAAACCCGCCGCGAAACACAATGACACCCTGGCGTCCGGTCGTTTTGCGGGCTAGTTTTACGGCACCTTCGATCGCCTCCGATCCTGAGTTCATAAAGAAGAACTTGTCGATCCCCTCCGGAGTGACTTCCTGGAGCCGATTGGCGGCACCGAGCAAGCTATCGAACCGGAACACGCCCCCGGCGTGCCAGAGCTTGTCAACTTGGGCGTGGACGGCCGCCTTGACGTCGGGGTGTTGGTGCCCAAGGTTGCTGACGGCAATGCCACATGCGAAGTCGAGGTATGAGTCGCCGTCCTTGGTGGTGACGTAACTCCCGCTCCCGCCGACGATCTCGACGTCAGTGTCCCAGGAGACGAGCGGGGCAATGACGCGTGCATACTGCGATGCAACTTGTGACGAGGATACGTTGTTGTCCATGTGGCATTCTGTCACATGACACGGGGGTCCGGAGCGCACCGGACCAAGGTGGCGCGGCGTATGTCGGCGGTGTTCGTGAATGCTAACGACGGGCCGGACACGTGTGGTGTATCCGGTCCGTGCTGGTGGTCTGATGTAGCTAGCCGAGCAGGCCGGTGGTCTTGGCCTGCTGCTCAATCCACTCGTATGTTGGGCGGAGGCCATCTTCAAGCGTGGTCGACGGTTCCCAACCGAGGACCTCGTTGAGGAACGTATTGTCACTGTTGCGACCTCTGACGCCTTGCGGTCCGTCGACATGTTCAATCACTAACTCGGACATGCCGGCGATGTTCGCAATGATGTGTGCGAGTTCGTTGATGCTCACCATGCGATCGCGGCCAAGGTTCACGGGCGCGTCGTTGAGACCCTCGGCGTCCATGATCCGTTCGAGACCCTCGATACAGTCGTCGATGTGCATGAAGCTGCGAGTCTGCTCGCCGTCACCCCAGATTTCGACGGGACCGCCCTTGTGGATTGCAACGGCGACCTTGCGACACAATGCCGCCGGAGCCTTCTCTCTTCCGCCGTTCCAGGTGCCACGAGGACCGTACACGTTGTGGAAGCGAACCGACCGCACCACCGGAAGGAGTCCTTCCATGTTGTAGTAGTGCACGATCTTCTCAGAGGTCAGTTTTTCCCACCCGTAGGCATCCTCGGGATCTGCTGGATACGCCTGATCCTCCCGCAACGGCGTCACGTCTGTGACCTTCTGCGCTCCGGCGGGGTAGACGCAGGCTGAACTTGTGTAGAGGTATCTGCCGACGCCGGCGTTTGCCGCGGCGTGGACGGAGTTCAGGTTGATCAGCAGGTTGCTGTGGATGATCTCGGCGTGGTGAGACGAGATGAACCCCATGCCACCCATGTCCGCGGCCAGTGCGTACACATCGTCAAAACCGCCAGTAACCGCAAAGGCTTTTTCTGCTGCGTCCTTTTCCCGTAGATCGAGCATCAAAAACTCGTCAGCGGTGGTTTCGCCGAATTCGGTGCCTTTTATGTCGACACCCCGTACCCAGTATCCGCGCTCCTTGAGCCGGGTCACCAAATGATGACCAATAAACCCGCCTGCGCCCGTCACTAATGCCTTCTTCACTGTTCCACCTTTTTGTTGTGTGGTCGGTCTTGCAGACCTTCCGAATATAGATCGCCCGCTGTGCGCCCGCCCTGGCTGGCCGCCCGATCAGGTATCGGGTGAGGTCTCGGACGGGTACCGCTACTCTGAGTGGTCGATTAACGCCTCTATGTGGCATAGTAAACGTCTTATCACGATCGGTCTAGGCGTTTTTCTGGAGTCGGCGATTTTCGTCCCGGGCGCCCTCGTGCAGCATTCCGAAGCCTGTTACCAGACAAGAGAGACTGCGCCCGAGCCGGGTGTGGTCACTCCTATCGCGGCCCCGCTGCGGCCAAGCGAGGAAATTGTTGAGATGGTTGTGTTCACGTCTTGAGGAGACACGAAGAGCACGAACCCGATACCCATGTTCCAGGTCGCATACCAATCATGTTTGTCTCCACCGCTCCAACCGGCAAACACGTTGAAAACTTCAGGCGTGATCCATGAACCGACCTCGATAACCGCATCCACGTCACCGGGCAAGATACGCGGAACGTTGCCGATCAATCCCCCGCCCGTGACGTGACACAGGCCTTTCACGTCGACAGCGTCGATGAGTTTCTGCACCACGGGGGAGTACAACACGCTCGGTTCGAGAACAACGTCGGCAACAGTTCGGTCGGTGCCTGGAAACGTGGCGCCTAACGAGGTGTTGTCGGCGATCAACTTGCGAATCAGCGAGAAACCATTTGATCGAAGGTTCGGGCTGTCTATCCCGATGACGACGTCGCCTTGCTGAATTCGCGATCCGTCAATCATCCGGGAAGCCTCAACGACGCCAAGGGCGGTCCCGGCGATATCAAACGCATCAGGTTCCATCACACCGGGGTGCTCTGCGATTTCGCCTCCGAGCAGCGCAATGTCAGCCTCGATGCAGGCCTGAGCAACCGATTCGACGATCCGGGTAACGAGCTCTGACCGGAGGTGGCCTACAGCGATATAGTCGCTCATCGCAATAGGCTGGCCACCTGCGGCCGCGATGTCATCGATACACATGGCAACAAGGTCCCAGCCAAGTCCGTCGACTGAGTCCGTTTGACGAGCTATCTCAGCCTTGGTGCCGACGCCGTCAGTGGACATCATCAACACCGGTTCGGTGTACCCGGTTGGAAACTTCAGACCTGCGGCGAACCCTGCGAACCCTCCAACGACCTTGTTTCCCCAGGTCGCGGTCACTGCGGGTTTAATCCTGGCGACCGTCTCATCTGCAGCGTCGAGGTGAACACCAGAATCGGCGTAGGACGTCATGTCGAATGTTCCAGAGCCAGTTTGTTTGTTGTTGTTGGGATGTCGGTCGCGTAGTCGCCAGACAAGCACGCCGTACAGAACTGCTCCCGTGGGAGGTTTGTCGCATCGAGAAGACGGTCGAGGTCGAGGTAGGCAAGCGAGTCGACATCGAGAAACTCGGCGATCTCTTCGACGGACCTTCCGGCCGCGAGGAGGGTGTTGCGGTCCCCGGTATCCATACCGTAGAAACAGGGCCAGCGATACGGAGGTGAGGAAATACGAAGATGGACTTCGGTAGCGCCGGCATCGCGCACCATTGTTACGAGCTGTTTTGTGGTTGACCCACGAACGATCGAGTCATCAACGAGCACCACTCTGCGCCCGGCGAGTTCTTCAGGCATGGCGTTGAGCTTCAGTCTGACACCGAGGTCACGCATAGATTGGGCCGGCTCAATGAACGTCCGTCCGACGTACCGGTTTTTCACCAGCCCGTCTGTGTAGACGAGCCCGGTTTCGGCCGCATAACCTTGTGCGGCCGGGATCCCCGACTCGGGTACAGGGACGACGATGTCAGCATCAACCGGCGCTTGCTCTGCCAAGCTCATTCCCATACGTCTGCGGGCCCCATGGACGTTGACCCCGCTCATGATGGAATCGGGGCGCGAGAAATATACGAACTCGAACACACAGAGCTGTCGTTTGTCTTGCTCGGGGAACGGGAAGCGGCTCTCCATGCCACCCTTCGTGAGTACGACCATTTCTCCTGGCTCGATCTCCCGCAAGAACTTTGCCTCAACGATGTCAAGAGCGCAGGTCTCTGATGCGATGATCCATGCGTCGTCGAGTGTCCCGAGAACGAGTGGCCGAAACCCGAACGGGTCCCGAATTCCGATGAGGGTGTCGACATCGAGAATCGTGAGACTGAACGCGCCGACGAACGACGGTGCCGTCTGTGCGACCGCGTCGGCGA
Organism: Acidobacteriota bacterium; assembly: GCA_022562055.1. NCBI lineage: Bacteria > Pseudomonadati > Acidobacteriota > Acidobacteriota bacterium. The sequence goes on from JADFQA010000013.1 coordinate 36,046, forward strand.
GCGAGAGTCCGGAGTCCACGGCGTTGCCGATCATCTCGGTCATGATGTCGCTGTCGCTCGTCCCCGGATTGCCAAGAAGCGCTGCTAGTTCGTGAGTGTTGGACAGGTTGCCGTTGTGTGCCAGCGCAAGCCCCGACCCGTTGGCATGGCGGTAGATCGGCTGACTGTTCATCCATGCATTCGACCCCGACGTTGAGTATCTGGTGTGTCCGATAGCGATGTCACCAGTGAGACCGCTGAGGGTTGTTTCGTCGAAAACTTGGGCGACGAGACCGAGATCCTTATAGACGGTGATGGTTTCACCATCGGACGTGGCGATCCCCGCGCTCTCCTGGCCACGGTGTTGGAGAGCGAACAATCCGAAGTAGGTCAGGCGTGCGGTGTCACGATTCGGAGCGAACGTACCAAAAACGCCGCAGGCTTCGCCTGGGCGATCGTCCGCGAGGACCGGCGGCGGAAGTGCTCTCTCAAACACGTAGTGAGATGATAGCGGATGTTGGTCGGGCGATGTCTCTCCGATTGCGTCCGGATATTGTTCGAACATGGCGGAGCGAGGAGGTCGCTGATCAGGCCAAAAGTTGGCGCTTGGTCCTCGACTCGAATGCACCCACCATAGGTGACGCTGGTAAACAATCGAGGAGGCCGACGCCGGTCCAACAGTGCGACGGGCGATTCGTACAGGGACTATCAAGACAGGTAATCTCGCGTCATCACGTGCCCCGTTCCCTAAGTAGAACCCGTGTCAGATACCGTCGCCCTCCCAGAAAAAATTACCGTCATCTCGACGGGTATCTCCGCAACATCGCTTGAGGAGGTCGCGGGTCTCATCGTCGACCCGCCGCCCGAGGGATTGACGGTCGCCGTTTCGAACGTGCAGTCCGTAATGATGACGCGCTCTGACAAGGAGTATGCGGCTGCTCACGCTCAAACATCTGTCGCAACAACTGATGGCGTGCCACTCGTGTGGGCGTTGCGAAAGCTCGGGCGACCGGAGCAGACACGTGTTGAGGGTTTCGAGATAACGTCGCGTGCGATTGAACTCGGTCTTGAAAAGGGACGCCGCCACTTCTTTTATGGCACAACTGCGGACACGCTGGAACTATTGGAGACCAACCTGAAGCAGAAGTACCCATCTATCCAGATCGCCGGGACCCATTCACCCCCATTCGGCCCGCTCACCGAGGAAACGGTGAAGGACGTCATCCAACGCGTCCGAGAGTCAAACGCTGACATCCTGTGGCTGAGCATGGGTCTTCCAAAACATGACATCTTAATGGTCAGGGCGCATCCTGAGCTTCCGGGTGTCTCCATCAGCGCGATCGGTGCCGTGTTCGACTGGTTTGCGGGGAACGTGACAAAAGCACCCGAGTGGATGCAAAAGACCGGTCTGGAGTGGTTGTACCGCCTCTCCAAGGAACCGCGTCGTCTGTGGCGCCGCTATATCTACAACAACCCTGCCTACCTTGTCCTGCTCGGTGTTCAGGTCCTCAAGTTCAGATTCAAAAAGACCAAGGCGGACGCGTGAAACGAGCGTTTGTAACCGGAACAACGGGTCAAGATGGCTCATACTTGGTGGAGCTGCTTATCGACAAGGGTTACGAAGTCCACGGCACGATGAGGCGTGCTTCCGTGTTCAACACCGCCCGCATTGAGCACATGATGGACCATCCGCGCTTAAAGCTATACCACAGCGATCTGACTGATAGCTCGAGCCTCAACAAGCTTCTTTCCACGATCAAACCCGATGAGATTTACAACCTTGGTGCGCAGTCGCACGTCGCGGTGTCGTTCGAAGTGCCCGAGTACACCGCCCAGGTCGACGCCACCGGCACCCTCCGTCTCCTCGACGCGATGCACACGTTTTGTCCCGAGGCGCGTTTCTATCAAGCCTCGACGTCTGAAATGTACGGCAAGGTACGAGAGGTTCCTCAAAGCGAGACTGGGGTTATGCCAAGGAGTACGTGCGAGCCATGTGGCTGATGCTGCAGCAAGATGGGGCAGATGATTTCGTCATTGCGACCGGGAGGAATGTACAGCGTGCGTGACTTCAGCGAACGGTGCGCCGCGTGGCTTGGGTACAACCTCGTATGGGAAGGTGAGGGTGTGGACGAAATCGGCCGCGACGAGGCTACCGGCAAGCTCCTTGTCGAAATCGACGAGCGGTATTTCCGTCCGGCTGAGGTTGACGAACTACTCGGTGATCCGTCAAAGGCTGCGCGCGTGCTCGGTTGGAAGGCCAAGGTCGGGTTAGACGAGCTTGTTGACATCATGATGGAGAGTGACATGAAGGTGGTAAAAGACGAGGCTGGCGTTGTCGACTAACACGATGTCTCGCGCTGCCAAGGTTTTCGTGGCGGGGCATCGCGGCATGGTCGGTTCAGCAATCGTGAGGGAGCTGCAGGCCAGGGGCTACACGAACCTCGTCGTTCGCACCGCCGCCGAGCTTGACCTTCGCAACCAGGCCGCGGTTGTTGAGTTTTTCGAGCGTGAGACACCGTCGCATGTGGTGCTCGCCGCGGCCAAGGTCGGTGGCATCCGTGCCAACAACATCTACCGTGCCGAGTTCCTCTACGACAACCTCGCCATCGAGATGAACGTCATCGAGCAGTCGTATCGGAATGGCGTTGAGAAACTGCTGTTTCTCGGGTCGTCGTGTATCTATCCAAAACTTGCCTCGCAACCCATGGTCGAGGAGGCTCTGTTGACCGGTGCGCTTGAACCGACCAACGAACCGTATGCGATCGCGAAGATCGCCGGCCTAAAGCTGTGTGAGGCGTATTGGGATCAATACGGTGCCCATTTCATCTCGGCCATGCCCACCAACCTTTACGGGCCGAACGACAACTACGACCTCGACAATTCGCATGTTCTGCCGGCGTTGTTGCGCAAGTTCCACGAGGCGAAGAACGCTGGCGCAGAATCCGTCGAAATCTGGGGCGACGGTTCGGCGCTACGCGAATTCATGCACGTTGACGACCTCGCTGCGGCATGTGTGTTTTTGCTGGAGAGCTACGACGAGAAGCAGTTCGTGAACATCGGGACTGGTGAGGAAGTGTCAATTGGAGAGCTCGCTTTGACGATCAAGGACGTCGTAGGGTTCGCTGGAGAGTTGGTGTTCGATACCTCCAAACCAAACGGTGCGCCACGCAAACTCATGGACTCATCAAAGCTGCACGCGCTCGGTTTCACTTCGAAGGTGTCGCTCCGAGACGGTATCGAGTCTGTGTACACCGACTTCGTCGACCAGATCGAGCGGTACACCCGGTAGGCCGAACCGTTAGCTATTCGCCCTTGAAGGATGGCGCACGATTCTCTTTGAACGCATTCATCGCTTCACCGATATCGTGTGACTTGAGAAATGAGCTGTTCCATAGCGCAATGTAGTCAAGAGCTTGGTCGACGCTCATGTCGTCGCCAGCTTTCATCACAGCCTTGGTCCCCTGTACGACAAGGGGAGAGTTTGCGGCGATCTCGGCACCTACCGCCATCGCGTGTGTGTACACCTCTTCATAGTCGGCGAGTACCTTGCTGACGAGGCCTATGCGCAGCGCTTCCCGTGCGTCAAAGTCTCTACCGGTCAACGCAAGCTCATTGGCCTCTCCGCGGTTGATGATGCGGGGAAGGCGTTGCAGAGTCCCTACGTCGGCGGTGATGGCGATCTTTGTTTCGCGTACCGCGAACTTTGCGTTGGCGGCGGCGAACCTAATGTCGACCGCGGTGATGAGATCCATCCCTGCCCCGATGCAGGCTCCGTGGATCGCGGCGATGACAGGCTGGCGGGCCTTGTCAAGAACCGTGAAGGTGTGTTGCATCAGCTTGATCTGCTGATACAAGGCACGGTTCTGTTTCGCCATCGATTGATCGTCGGCTACCGCAAACAGCCCAGCGAACTCTGCGAGGTCGAGACCTGCGGTGAAGACACGGCCCTTGGCGGCAATAACGATGACACGCACGTCGTCTTGGTCCGAGACTGCCTCGATGATGGCGGGGAACTCCGTCCAGAAGTTCGGCGCCATTGCGTTGAGCTTGCGCGGGCGGTCGAGCCATACGGTGGCGATGTGGTCGGCGTATTCGACCGAAATGACGTCGCTTGGTGGGAGAGCTGTGGTGTCCATGCGACAACCCTACCGGAGGTACAAGGCTCGCGGCGCCGGTCCGGCGCCTTGCATCGAGTCCCGGTGGTACTTCTCAATGCCCTGCCAAACAGGATCGCCGCAGATCTGCGAAGGTCTGTGGCGACGACGGAGGAACAATGAGTCTTGAGACAATTCATCGGAAACCCGACAATGGACACGCTACGCCAATAGTATTGCTGCACGGCGCTTGGCATGGTGCGTGGGCTTGGGACAACGGGTTTGTTGATCGACTTGTCGATGGCGGATTCGAGGTGCTGGCCTTAAGCCTGCGCGGACACGGCGACAGTAGCGGTTCCGCTCGATTTGCCTCCCTGGGCAAGTATCTCGCCGATCTGTCGTCGGTGGTCGAGGATCTCGACCGCGCACCTGTGGTCGTTGGTCATTCGATAGGCGGGCTCATCACCCAACGCCTCATCGCGAAGCGGCCGGTGGCGGGGGCGGTCCTCATGGCATCCGTCAGTCCACGCGGGCCATGGGCTTTGACGTTGTCCACAGCAACGAAACATCCATGGTTGTTTGCAAAGTCGGCCGTCACTCTGAGTCTGGGGCCGCTCGTGTCGAGCGAGTCCTTGGTGCGTGATCTGTTCTTTACCACCGACACACCTGAACAACTCGTGGGGTGGACCTCTGAGCGTCTTATGGCTGAGTCGTACATTGCGTATGTCGGCATGTTCCTCGGCGCACCCGCAAAGAAGGTCAAAGGCTTGCCGATGCTCGTCATCGGTGCCGACTGGGACGCCGTGTTTCCACCCACCGTTGTTCGGTAGACCGCTGCTGCGTACGGAGTTGAGGCGGAGATATTTGCAAGTATGGGTCATGACATGATGCTCGATACCGGTTGGAAATTGGTGGCGGATAGAATCATGGAGTGGACCACCAGTCTGTCCTGATGGCGGGACGGGTGGTGTGAGGGCTTAGGTACCTAGCGAACGGGTCGACACTATTGTTGACAATGCGAGGGATCGTCCATACTCTTGCGCCAACGCGATCATCCAGAGCGGTTGAGGGACAGGCCCTTCGACACCGCGGCAACCGGGGTAACACACGGTGCCAATGCCTGAACGATGAGCGACCCGAGACGGCGTAGCCATCTTGAGTGCTCACCGAGCGCGTCAAGATAACTGAGCTATTCCACAAGGATCGGGTTCATGAAACGTCCGCCAAAACGTCGATGTTTGTACGGTGCTCCCCGTAGGGGTCTCGCGTGACTTCCTATATCGAGGCTGTCAGGTCTCGCGTAGTCATCTTCGACGGGGCCACCGGCACCACTCTGCAGCAGGCTGGTCTAACCGAAGATGACTTTGGTGGCCCCGATCTTGAGGGCTGCAACGAGCTGCTCTCCGTAACCCGGCCCGACATTATCGAAACGTTCCACGATTCGTTTCTCGCAATCGGGTGCGATGTTGTCGAGACGAATACGTTTGGTGGTTCCTCGATAACTCTCGCCGAATATGGGATAGCGGACAGGGCCTACGAACTCGCAAAGATCTCCGCCGAGATAGCGGTTCGTGTCGCCAAGGACCACGCCACTGTCGAACATCCGCGGTGGGTTGCCGGTTCTATCGGGCCAGGCACGAAGTTCGCGTCCCTTGGACACATCCGATATGCAGAGCTGCGCGATAGTTATGAGGAGCAAGCGAGAGGCCTTCTCGACGGAGGCGTCGATCTCTTCATCGTCGAGACTCAGTTCGACTTGCTTGGTCTGAAAGCCGCGGTGAATGGTTGCAAGGCTGCCATGTCACATGTGGGGCGTCCCGTGCCCATCCAGGCTCAGATCACCATGGAGCTCAACGGCCGCATGTTGCCAGGGACCGAGATCGGCGCGGCCCTCGCGGCGATCGATCCGCTTGGTATTGACGTAATCGGTCTCAACTGTGCGACCGGACCGTCCGAGATGACCGAGCATATTCGTCACCTATCCCGCCACTCAAGGATGCCAATTTCGGTGATTCCGAACGCAGGTCTCCCGTCTGTCGTCGATGGCGAGATGCACTACGACCTCGCAACGGGGGAACTAGCCCGACGCCACGTAGAGTTCATTTCGGAGTACGGAGTCAGCGTCGTGGGCGGATGTTGTGGGACGACGGTCGACGACATGCAAGCAGTCATCGACCTGTGTCGCGACCTCGAACCCGCCAGTCGAACCCCAGTTCACGAGGCGGGCGCCACTTCGATTTACTCGTTCGTTCCGTTTAAGCAGGACACCTCAATGTTGATCATCGGCGAACGCACCAACGCCAATGGGTCGAAGAGGTTCAGGGAGGCGCTTCTTAAGGAGGACTGGGATGCGTGTACCCAGGTGGGGAAGGACCAGGTTGCAGAGTCCGCCCACCTCGTCGATGTGTGCGTGGACTATGTCGGTCGGGACGGCGCCGCGGACATGGACGAGGTCGCCCAACGGTTCGCAACCCAGGTCGTTGCACCGCTCGTCCTCGATTCCACGGAGCCCGAAGTCATGCAGGCGGGTCTTGAGCGAATTGGTGGTCGCTCGGTACTCAACTCGGCCAACCTCGAAGAGGGGGATGCGCCAGGGTCGCGTCTCGATCGTGTTCTAACGCTCGCCAAGGAACACGGCGCTGCGGTGATCTGTCTGCTAATCGATGAGGACGGTCAGGCGCGTGACGTTGAGTGGAAGATGCGGGTTGCCCACCGGCTGTTCGATATCGCCACCGACAGGTACGGCCTGGAACCGTCTGATCTCATCTTTGACGCGCTCACGTTTCCGCTGTCGACCGGTGGGGAGGATCTTCGCCGCGATGCAATGGCCACGATGGACGCGATCAAACGGATCAAACGCGAGCTGCCGGGATGTTCGACGACCCTCGGTATTTCCAACGTTTCCTTTGGCCTCAACCCGGCTTCACGCCACGTCCTCAACTCGGTCTTTCTGAATGAATGTGTTGAGGCTGGCCTCGACTCCGCCATCCTCCACGCTGGTCGTATCGTGCCAATGAGCCGGATAACCGACGAGCAACGTACCGTGTGCCTCGACCTAATTTATGATCGCCGGACTCCCGACTACGACCCGCTCACAGAACTACTCGAGATTTTCGCCGACGTGAAATCTGTCAAGAACGTCGACGAGGACCGCACCGGATGGTCTGTCGAAGACCGCCTGATTGCTCGGATCATCGACGGTGAAAGGGAAGGACTGTCTCACGACCTGGACGAGGCACTTGAGACTGTGGGCGCCCTCGCAATAGTGAACGACATCCTCCTCGCAGGCATGAAGATTGTTGGCGAACGCTTCGCTAGCGGTGAAATGCAGCTCCCGTTCGTGCTCCAATCGGCGCAAACGATGAAGGCTTCGGTCACCTACCTTGAGCCCCACATGGAAAAAGCGGATGCCACCGGTAAAGCGTCGATTGTTCTCGCAACCGTCCGCGGTGATGTGCACGACATCGGTAAGAACCTTGTCGACATCATCCTCACAAACAACGGATATGTAGTGCACAACCTGGGTATCAAGATCGGAATCCAGGAAATGCTGGCAAAGGTTGTGGAAGTTGATGCCGATGCGATCGGGATGTCGGGGTTGCTTGTGAAATCGACTTTGGTCATGAAGGACAACCTCGAGGAGATCGCGCGACAGGGACTCGAATCAACGCCCGTTCTTCTCGGTGGCGCCGCGTTAACGCGCAAATACGTTGAATCCGACCTGCGTTCGGTGTACGAGGGTCCGCTGTTTTATGGCAAAGACGCCTTCGCTGGTCTTGCGGTGATGGAACAGATCGCTGAGATGAAACGAACCGGGGATACCGTGCCCGACTTTGGTCGAATCTCGACGAGACGATCCTACCCACAGGTCGCCAACAGGGCGGCCCCCGCCGATGTCCCGAAGCGTTCCCCAGAAGTCGCCACCGACAACCCGATATACGTTCCTCCGTTCTTAGGCTCGCGGGTTGTGAAGGGCATCGCGATTGATGAGATCGCTACCTTTATCAACGAGACGGCTCTGTTTAGAAACCAATGGCAACTCAGACCGGAGGGGGGCGAGACAGATGCCGAGTTCAAGGACCGAATCAGGCCTGAGTTGCGCAAGCGCCTCGCCGGTGTGAAAACCGACGAGCTGCTCAACCCACAGGTTGTGTACGGGTATTTTGCGGTGAACGGTGACGGTGACGATCTTATTGTGTGGGAGGACGACTCAAGGACTGTCGAGCGGACGAGGTTTGCGTTTCCGCGCCAGCGCCAGGCCCCGTTCCTGTGTATTGCCGACTTCTACCGGCCAGTTAGCTCCGAACAGCCGGACTATGCAGCTTTCCATATCGTGACGATGGGAGAAAGAGTCTCTGAGGTCACAGCCAACCTGTTTGCCGCCGATGAGTACCGCGATTACCTCTTCACCCACGGTCTCGGTGTTGAGATGGCCGAGGCTCTTGCGGAACTGTGGCACAAACGCATCCGAGACGAGTGGGGTTTTGGCGACGAGGACGGGCCCACCGTGTTGGGTCTGTTTCGGCAGCAGTACCGGGGCAGTAGATATTCGTGGGGATATCCGGCGTGTCCGGATCTGCGCGACAACGCTCGTGTTGCCGATTTGCTCGGTGCCGAGCGGATAGGGATAAACGTCAGCGAAGACACCGGATGGCAGTACCAACCCGAGCAAACGACCTCAGCAATTATTGCCCATCATCCGCGGGCCAAGTATTTCATTACCCGAGAGGACAAGTATTTCATTATCCGAGAGGACAAGTCCGATGAGTGATCGCCGGCAAGCAAGAGTGAAAAGGAGGCTTAGCGGTGTTCACCAAACACGATGAGTGGCTCGAGGTTGCCGAGGTCAACCCTCCAGATCTGCCTTCGATGGATCACCTGATGCTTGCGGGGGTGTGGCGTCATGTGTTGATCACTGACAACGTCTTTGGGAAAGTGAGGGTGTCGCCGTACGCGTACGCTGCCCGGATCACACACGATACGCCCGAAGTCCACCCCACGGTGGTGGTGTCGACCCGTGACCGAAACATTCTGGCTATCGAATCAGAGGTTCGGGGTGCGCTTGGTAACGGCGTGAACTCGTTTTTCGTCGTGATCGGAGACACCGTCCCCCAGGTCGATCACTACTCGCACCACTACGAGATTGTTGAGCACCTACGTGCCCTCCAGGCCGATATGCCTTGGTTTGAGGTTGGGATGCCGACCCGTTTTCGCAAGTGGCAGTTCCGCAAACGCGTCGATCTTGGTGCTGAGTTCCTTGTTGCCGGACCCGTACTAGACCCGGTCACCGTCGCCGAAAATATGGCGATGCTCGAACGTCGTGACGACGATCCACCGGTGTTTCTTGCTGTCATCCCGCCGTTCTCCCCTGGCTGGGTTAAGCGAGCGGAGGGGTTTGGGGCTATCTCCGCCACGGACGACCTGAAGAAGCGCCTTCTGGGGCTGCTTCCAGCCGAGCGTCGCGCGTTCGGGTGGGACGTAGCTCGGGAGACGGCCGAGGCTGCTCGCGAGGCGGGAGCAAGCGGAATTGTGCTCATGGGTCTTAAGTATTCAACCGTGATCGACGAAGCTCCGCTTGCATGGCGGCGCTAAAAGCGCAATCTTACAGAAACCAGATTGCGCCGATCGCGGCTACTCCGACAGCGGCGCCGACCATCGTTCGAAGCCGCGCGGCATTTGGACTCCGGGGGATCTGCCGCCACAGATAGGTAATGAGGACACCACCGATGAATCCTCCGAGATGCGCTTGCCAACTGATTTGAGGTATCGATAACCCGATGACGGCGTTGATCAGCAGCAGCGTGGTCATTTGCCGGAACATGGCGTTGCCGGCCGGGGTGTGGCGCGTGCTGTAGCCCTGGAGAAACCATGCGCCGAAGATTCCAAAGATTGCGCCCGACGCTCCCACAGCTACGAACGGGCCCGTTGCAATGATCAATGAAACGAGCGTGCCGACAACCCCTGAACCGATGTACAGCATCAGGAAGGGTCCTGATTTGGTCGAGCGCTCCAATGTCGGCCCGAGCACATACAGCGCGTACATGTTGAGTCCGACGTGCCAGATACCGGCGTGGAGGAACATTGCCGTGAACACCCGGTGTATCTGTCCTCCCTCTATCAGCCACGATGCGGCCGCGAAGTTCATGAAAATCGTATTGTCCAGTTCGACACTGAGTGCCCGCACGACAAACACGGCCACGTTGATTGCGAGCAGCGTCATCGTCACCGGGGCCGTTTCGAACGACGGCCGGCCAAAACCCTGTCGCGCGTTGACCACGCGAGTCGTGCCCGCCTTTTTCACACATTCTGGACATTTCTGTCCGACGGGCCCGGTCACCGCACATTCTCCGCAAATGTACTTGTCACATTCGCTGCAGCGCAGCTTCGTGGGTGTGTGCGTGTGCCGGTAACACGCTGGGTGGCTCTCGTTCATTTCGCCGAGACTAGTGGTGTCGCTGTGGATAACCGTGCACACAACGGTTCGGGCGAATGCCCTAGGACGCACCGTCGTCGCTACTGGCCTGTCAGCCGGTCGCCGAGACCGGTTCTAAGTCACGGCAACGATCACGCGGTAAAAGCTGTCACACAGTAAAGGAGGTTGTCGTTGCAATGGTCTCGCCGTTGCTGGCGAGGCGCAGGCGAACAGGTCCCGCGGGAATGTCCCCGAAATGGAACGATCCAACAGCGTCGAGCTGTTGCATCTGTTCTCCTGCGGTGTGCACAAGGACGATGTGACCTTCGATGTCAGGGATAACCTGGCCGGTGATCGATCGGTCCCGTTCGTTGATTTCGAACTCGAAAGTGATCGTCTCCGACTCGAAGCTCATAACCCGTGGCAACACACCAACCGACCGCACGGAGACGGTTTCGTCGCGCAGCGAGTCGTATGTCATCTGGGCCAGGTCGCCATCGAGTGTCCTCAGCACATAGAGGCTTGACGCGAGGGAGACGAGGTTGTCAGGCTCCGGGTGGAGCAGCTCAATTCCTTGTCGCAGTTTGTTCAGCATGGTCCGTTCCCGCTGTTTCTGCTCGTCTGGGTCTACATCCACCTGAATCCCCTTCGTACACAACAGAGTCGCTGAGAGGTGTCGTGATACATTGTCATGGGGCACCCTCCAACAGGCTCTCCAACTTTGCAAGACAGCGTGATCGTGTAGGCCCTAGAGAACCGACGGGTTTCCCAATAGTTTCGGCCACCTCTGTGTAGGTCAATGGCGGGTCCAATGTGAGCAGCGCGAGAAGCTGCCGGCATGGTTCGTCGAGATTCAGGAATGCTTCCCCGATTCGGCGGCGCTCATCGTTATCGATCGTTTCGCTTTCGGGGGAGTCCAGCGCGACAAACTTGTCTTCGAACTCGGTCGGTGTTTCGCGCGACAGTTTCTTGGAGACCCGCATGGCCTCGTTGCGCGCAGTTGTTGACAGCCACGAGGCGAGATAGTCCGGGTTTCTGATGGAGCCGAGGTTCTCGACAAGTTTGCACCAGACGGTTTGATAGACATCCTCTGCCGTTGCGCGGTCGAGACGATACGGTGAGAGAACCCACCACACCAGGCGGTGGTAGCGCTCAAGTAGCTCATCCCACGCATCCCGGCTACCCGCATCGGCGGCCGAGAGAAGGGAGGCGTTGCTTGAGTCGGTGTGTCGTGCCACTTCGAAATGATAGGGAGCGCCACATTGAACAGTCGATTCTGGCAAACTGTGCCCGGTAGGGTCAAGGGTCAGGTGACGAGGAGTTCACGATGAGTTCTGCACGAGGTAAGGGTTCGAACGGGGGAGAGAAGCGACCGGACAAGAGTCCGCTTGACGGACCACGGGCGAAGGTGGGGGGAAGCGAATTCGTCATTCTGGAAAGAGCTTTGGCTCCCGGTACCACTACGTAACAGGTGAGTTGGTGGCGGATGCTGCAGCCGCCGACGAAGTGTTGTCCGCACTTCGCACGATGGGCGTCGAAGTGTCCACGATTGTTCCGATCGGCAATACTGATCTGGTTTCAATTGCAGTGGACGCACGCACCTCGATCGACCACGTCGCGAGTCTCCTCAACGGGTCTCTCCCGGTCGAACCGAATCATGTTCTCACGACCCATTCTCACCTGGGCGGTCTGGGGGTGCTGAGACCGCAGGCAGTTGACCCCTCAAAGATCCCAACTCGTGAGCTTAAGGGCCGTGGCGCCGGTGTCACGATCGGCGTTGTCGACTCTTCGTTCTATGCCCCCGGCGACGCAGGCCACCCTGTATGGGCAATCGATGGAATTGTCTTCGACACCGTCGCACCCGTTCCCTCAACCGCAGGAGTCCACGACGTGTCGATCGGTCACGGCAACGCGGTGGTGAGCATCATTAAGCAGCTCGCACCGCAGGCCTTGGTGTTCACGTCGACAGTCCATACGGAGAAGGGCGATGTAGCCGGTGCAATGTCCGATTGTTCTGTCGCAGCCGCGATCGAAGAGCTCCTCGGCAAACATCGAATCCACATACTCGTACTTCCCCTGGGTGGATCGACCAGGGCGGGAGCAATGCCTGCTATCACACGCGCTCTTGACCCGTATCTGGCGTCAACTGTCGTGATTGCATCGGCTGGCAACAACGGTGACGATCCAACGGTGTATCCGGCGTCGGACCCTGACGTTGTCGGTGTTGCGGCTTGGAGGTCGACAGCGGTGGATCTCGGCTATGCCAAGGGCGCAGCGAAGGTTGTTATGGAACCCTTTGCCGGGCTCCCGAAACTTTCGCTTGCACCATGGTCAAACGGTGGCGTGTGCGCCCAGCTTGCCGCTCCAGGCGTTCGTGTTCCCACCCCGTTCTTGACAGGGTCGTTTGCGATCCGCGGCGGAGACAAAAACACCGGCGACTACGTCACAACGCAGAATTTCGACGGCTGGGCGTTGTTCACCGGCACATCATTTGCTGCTCCGATCGCGGCTGGGGTTGCCGCCGGGGAAGTGGGTGGCACGACGCCAACGGTCGGTGACATCCTCGACTCCCTGTTCTGATGTCAGATGGAGCGGGCGACAATTTTGTTATCCCCTTGGGAGTAGTCCGCAAGCCGCGGTTGGATCGAATTCGCCGGACGACCGTGCATGTCTGGGGGAGTTCGGCGGCTCGCGTTGACGGTTAGCTCTTGAGCACTCCGGACCTTGAACGGGCGCGTCGGGCCTATGCCGTCAGCAGGGGTGACCCGGTGCGTGCGATCCGCGAAGCTGAGGCTCTGATTGCTGAAAAACCAGGGGTCGATGCGGAGATAGTCGCGTTGTCTGCGATCGGACTAGCTAAGCGCATGGTGTTTGAGGCGGATGTCGCGGTCGAGTTCTTGGAACGAGCCGCCGATCTTGCCCGCTCCGCAGGGAATGGTCAGCTCCTCGGTGAGACACTTCGCAGTTTGGCCTTTGACTACGCAAGCGGCGGTGACATTCCGCGGGCGGTCGAGACCATTCAACAGGCCAAGGCGCTGCTCGACGGCGATGACTTGATGAAGGCGGAGCTTCAGCACGCGTTCGTGATGTTGCAGGATGCTCGGTACGTGGAGGGGATTTCGCTCATAGACAACGTGCTCGACTCGTTCGACATTGCTGACCCAAGCCTCCTCGAACTGATGCATGGCAACCGCGGATCCGCACATCTGACGTTGGGTCGTGTCGAGTTGGCGATTTCCGACCACCATGTTGTTTACGACATCGCTACTGAGAACGATCATCCGGCTACGGCGGCGGATGCCGCGTTGCACCTGGCTCAGGGATACGCCGACCTCGGCCAAATGCCGATCGCGATGCACTGGCAGGGTGTTGCTGGGGAGTTGTACGACACACGAGTACCGCACCACGTGGTCGGGCACATGGAGCGCGCTATCGTCCTCATCGAGGCAGGGTTGTACGAGGAAGCGACAGGCGTTCTCGAGGTGACCATCCCCCGATTAGAAGCGTCGGATGGGAACGAAATCATCGTTCGGATGGCACTGCTGCACTTGATCGACGTTCATATGCGCGCTGGGAGGAAAGCCGAGGCGCTTCGGGTTGTCGAGTCGATGAAGATCCCCACCGACAACTCGCGGTTCGCTCCGGATCTCCTTCTCGCCGCCGCCCGGGTTCGTCTCGCCAATGGCGTTGCAGACAACACGACTCTTGCGAGCCTCCTACTTGATGGCGAAGAGACCGAGCACGATGAGGGGGTTCACGCAATGGCGGTCAGGCTCGAAGCTGTCCCGCTTGCGATCCGGTTGGGCTCGACGGATATTGCAAGATAGCTCTCCCAAAGTGTCGCACACGATGTCGGCGGTTTACGACTCGATCTTCTCCGGGCGATCGCCAACGCTGCGCTGGCGGTGGCAGCCGGCGACTTTGTAAGTGCGCTGCAGCTTCTTGGTGAGACTGTGTTGATGTTGGACCGGCTCCGAGTCACACTTGGTGCGACCAAACTACGGTTGCTCGTCGCCCGCCAGGGTCACGACACGGTAACTCTGGCCGTCGGTATCGCGCTTGCCGAATCGGACCCTGACCTGCTGTTCACTTGGTTGGAACGCAGCAGAGCCTCGACGCTGACGCTTGAACGAATGGCACACACCCCCGCCATCGACGGGGCGAGAGTCGCGCTGAGGAAAGTGGCCCAGGCGTTGGCGGATGACCCTGGAAACGCCGACCTGGTGGCCGAGGTGCCGATCCGAGAGGCCGATCTCGCCAACGTAACGCGCGCGGCTGGCGGCACAAAACACGTCGCAAACGAGCTTGTCACCCTCGTGGACGTTGTACCAAGACTCGATGGGCGTACTCTCGTGATGTTCTTTGAGCATGGGACCCGACTCAGTGCTCTGGTTGCGGACGCTGCCGGTCGACGCATCGTCCAGTACGGCGAGCTTTCGCCGATCTCCGCTTCGGTACGTCACGTGGCGGCGGGGCTGCGTCGTATCGCTCGCGACGCTGGGTCTCCGAAGGGGATTGATGCGGCTGGCGTCTTGGTGCGACATCACGTCGAACGGTTGCGAGCGGCACTGCTCGATCCGCTGGGGTCGGTGGGTCGGCTGCTCATTGTCCCTTCGCCCTCAAACGAGGTGGTCCCGTGGGTTTTGCTGGCTGCGGTCCCCGTCGAAGTAACGCCGTCGGTGCAGACTTGGCTTAGGCCGCAGCTACCAGTGAATGGCACCCGAGTTGTTGTAGCCGGGCCAGGTCTGACCCGCGCCGAGGAGGAGGTGACGGCCGTCGCTGAAACGCTGGACGCCTCAGTGGTGAGAACTGGCCAAGACTTGCTTGCCTCTCTGGACAACAGTGCGGTTCTTCACGTGTCGACCCATGCCACACCGCGCTACGACAACCCGATGTTTAGTTTCATCTCCATGGATGACGGCCCAGTCCGGATTTACGACTTCGAGTCGGTCGGATCGTCACCACGTCTGGTTGTGTTAGCGGCATGTGATGCAGCAGCGTCGTCGTCCCGCGCGGGCAGCGACGTGATGGGCCTTGGAACAGCATTCTTGGGTCTGGGATCGACCTCGGTTGTCGCGCCGCTGTTCGTCGTGTCTGATGAGATGACGACAGCCGTTATGGCGGGGTTCTACGAGGCCTTAGTGGCGGGGTTGGACACCGCCCAAGCATTGGCTCGAGTAGTGGCAACCGCGAAATCGGCTCGCGAACGTTTTACCGCTGGGTCGTTCATTTGTCTCGGCCGAGCGGTGTGTCTGTAGCTCGGCGAAGTCCTCTGGCTCGTCGGTAACACCCCATCGGCGCGCTCCACGACGAAGGCTTGTCAGAATTCTTCGAAAGTTCTGTATCAGAGGCAGGGGTGTGCCCTCTATTGGGTTGTCGGCGTAGCCACGAGGGGGGCCGCCGGCAGAGCGGGGGGTACAACCAGGTGGGGCACGGGACGGTTTTGGACCCGGGCCTGACCGATGGTTGGACCGTCGCATACATGCGAGGGGCATTTGGACGGCGGGCCACGGGTGAGGGCTATCGATCTTGTAGGGGAGATCGGTAGCCTCCACCGCGTGTAGGGGAAATTTGCGCGAGGTGGCAAGACGGCTGATTCTTGTCGGGCGTATTTGTTACGTCTGTCAGGCAGTCGAAAGGCGGGCCGTGCGCACCGACAATATGTCGATTATGTGGCGCGGTTTTCGTAGTAATTGTGGGTCGGCAAATGCACCGATCCGGAGGCATACGCAAGGGAGCGCTCCTATGGGTAAGACAGGCGGATTCAATTGGGTCGACTTGATGTCGACCGACGCAGCAGGGTCCAAGGAATTCTATGCAAAGCTGTTCGACTGGACGGCAACGGATGTGCAGACACCCGACGGAAGCGTCTACGCGCTTCTTTCGCATGACGGCGACCTCGTTGCCGGCTTAGGTGAGCACTCGAGCGAGATGATTGAGCGTGGCGTGCCGTCGGTGTGGGCCAGCTATGTGACGGTCGATGATGTCGGGGCGAGTGTTGCCAAAGTCGAAGGACTCGGTGGCACGGTCGTGCGGCCCGAGATGGAGATTCCGGGTTCTGGGACCATGGCCGTTATCAACGACCCCACCGGCGCAACGGTTGCGATGTGGCAGGACGGCGGTCACACCGGCGCCGACAAGTTCAATACACCGAACTCTCTCACATGGAACGAGCTGCTGACACGGGATCCGAGCGCGGCAACCGAGTTCTATTCGGCAATGTTCGGCTGGACGTTTGATCCAATGGAAGGTGCTGATCCAGCGTACAACATCATCATAAATGACGGTGCTCCAAATGGTGGCGTGATGGATGCTGGGAGCGTTCTGCCAGACGGAGTCCCGAACATGTGGGGTGTGTACTTTTCGGTCGCCGACGCCGATGCCACCGCGCAAGCTGCCGTGGCTGCAGGAGGGTCGATCGTTCGCGAGCCATTTGACGCTCCGGGGGTGGGCCGCATCGTGATAATCGCTGACCCGCAGGGCGCGGTTTTTTCGGCGATCGTGTCGGTGCCGCAGGAGTAAACGCAAACGGTCCGGGCTCCCACTGCGAGGCCGTGGAGACGGGGTGCCGCTTGGGCGGCACCCCGCTCTCGTCCATCCAAACTTCGTAGAACGATACTAAGACGCATAGGTTGTAGGGTGCGAACGTGTGATCAAGCAACAGCCGGTAGGAAGTATGGATCGCAGGGAGAAGGGAAGGGTCCGGTTCGTGACAGCGGACCCGACGGCCCGTGTCAGCAAGGCTCACGTACGCGCCCTCGACGCGGATCGAGTCGAGCGATACCTCAATCGGATCGGTGTGCGACCATCGGGCCCCCCGACGCTCGCAGCACTCGGCGCCTTATCCCATGCTCATTGCACGACGATTCCGTTCGAGAATCTCGACATTCACCTTGAGAAAGCTATCTCGCTAGTCCCGGATGAGATTGTTGACAAGATCACATCCGGGCACCGCGGCGGCTTCTGTTACGAACTCAACGGGGCGTTCGCTTCACTGCTGACGTCGCTTGGGTACGACGTAGATCTGCTCGAGGCCCGCGTGTACAGCGGTGGTCGGCTGGGGGTGCGTTTCGATCACCTAACGCTTGTTGCGTA
Organism: Acidobacteriota bacterium; assembly: GCA_022562055.1. Taxonomy (NCBI): domain Bacteria; kingdom Pseudomonadati; phylum Acidobacteriota; species Acidobacteriota bacterium. Next base: position 53,626 of record JADFQA010000013.1, read on the forward strand.
TTTCGAGGGAGGAGAGTGGTTGATAGATGTCGGCTTTGGCATCCTGATTCCCGCGCCGATTCGAATCGACGAACTCGGCTCGGCCGGCACCTTCTACTTAGCTCCCACCGAGACAGATTGGATCGATCTTGTCGACGCCGGCGTGCTGCAGTACAGCTTCGACCGGCGGCCCCATCGACTTGTAGATTTCGCGGCTGCGTGCATATACCACCAAACGTCAGTCGATTCGGCTTTCACGAAGAAGACCATCTGCACGTTGCCAAACGATCGGGGAAAAGTCACAATCTCGGGCCGTGACTTGATCGTCACAGTCGACGGAGTGAAGAGCCGACGCACAATTACAGACGACGACGAACTCAAGTCGCTGTACGAGACGGAGTTTGGGCTGTCGTTGTAGGACGCGGAGGGGGAGGATTTGTGTTCAAAGGATCTGCCCCAGGACCATTCGAGTTGCGATCAGCGTAAGTGTAGTTTTGTACAGAAGTACAAACGTCCGTCCGTCGACCTTGTCGAGTATCCGGCTGCCCACGATGGTGCCGGCGATCACTGCGAGAACTGTTAGAAAGAGCAACGTCGTGTATTCGGACCACGCAAATCCGGCGACACCGAACACGATGATCTTCACAACATGGCCTTGCATCTGGCACACTGCCTTCGTGCCAATTACCTGGTGCCTGGTGAGTCCAAGATGGAGGAAAAACGGCGCGATCAGCGGACCTGAGCTGCCGAACGAAGACCCGCGATCCGTTCGATGCGATTTGGATGACGCCGTGCAGCGGTATCGCGACGACCGGAGGGAGGAAGGAGACCAGCGCGCCGAGCAGCAAGATACCGCCACCCATCCCGATGATGGCGGATACGATTGCGGTCGCAAACGAGATTGCGACGAGCAGGGCGAGCGTTGTTGGTTCCATCACCTTCCGTTGGTTGACTAGGTCTAGTGTTCCATGGCGATTCCCACAAACGGCGGGGCCACGGAGAAAGCTCTGGGCAATTGTCCCGCGTGAAACGATTGGGATTGTTTCGGGGAGAACCCTGGGGAGCGGGGTTTGCGGTGCAAGAACGACCATTCTTGGGCGCGCTGATCCGTGTGAAGGGACACGAAACGGCGTAGATTGGTCCGCGGCGCTACCTTGCGAGACCGCGTCGTATGATCGTGAGCGTCTGGTCAATGACGGCTGCGTCGTCGACCGGGAACGGTGTCGGGTCGTTGTTCTTGTTGATCAGAACCAGCGCGGTGCCATGGACAGAACCCCACAGAGCGATCGCTGCCTGTTGCGGATCGACATCAGCGCGAATTTCTCCCGTTTTCATACCCTCCGCGATGAGCGCTGCAACGATGACGAGCAGTTGGTACCCCGGGAGTGACTGCCTTTCGTCTTCAGTCATGTCACCTGGGAGCGTGAAGGTCCACATCGCTACATACTGTTCACCGCGGTGGATGCCAAACTTGATGTACGCCTCGCTTATCGCTTGGAGGCGATCAAGCGCAGATCCGCCCTGGAGCGCGGACAGGACAGCTTCTTCGAGCTCTGCAAAGCGGCGCGTGCAGCACTGGAAGAACAGTTCGTCCTTGTCGGCAAAGTGGATGTAGAGCGACGGCGGTGTGACGCCGACGAGATCCGCAATGGCGCGCATCGAAACACTGTCTGTAGAGCCCTTCTGGATGAGAAGCTGCTCAGCAGCATCGAGGATTTCTTCTCGGAGCCTGTCGCCTTCCCCCTTGCGGGCACGCTGTCGCGTCGTTCCGACCCCCGGCGCAAGCGCTCGCCGGGGGCCACGTGAGATGTGGAATGGGTCTGACATCACGCCTCTGTGGGTAGGCGCTCCAGTGTAGGTGCGGGATCGGCATCGAGTTCGACCGTGTCGGAGATCCCGATACGAGCATGGAGCCGAACCATCCAACGTGGCGCCCACCAGTTGACCGATCCAGCCAGTGTCATAAACGCTGGTACGAGGGTTGCTCGTACGATGAATGCATCGACGAGCACGGCCAGAGTCATGCCGATGCCGAACATTTGGATTGTAAGGACGCTCGACGTGGCAAATGCGATGAACACTACGGCGATCAAGACTGCGGCTGCGGTCACGATGCGACCCGTCTTCTCGAGACCGAGGGCGACCGAGGCTTCGTTGTCGCCGGTTCGGTCGTACTCCTCTTTGATGCGCGAGAGGAGAAAGACTTCGTAGTCCATGGACAAACCAAAGGCGATCACGAAGATCAGGATCGGCATCGTCAGATCGATGCTCCCGGTGCTGGTGAACCCGATGATGTCAGCGAGGTTTCCGTCCTGGAAAATCCACACCAGCGCCCCGAAGGTCGCCGTGAGCGACAGGACGTTCAAGATGATCGCCTTTATGGGCATAATCACCGACCCAAACATGACGAACAGCAGCACAAACGTGACGGTTGCGATGATAAGTATGGCCCAGGGGAGCGATCCGAACAGCGACGCCTTGGTGTCGACGAAGTCAGCCGCTGAACCACCGATGAGGACATCGAACGGTGTCTCGATTGCGCGAGCGTCGTTGACAAGGGTTTCCGCTGCCGGGCTGATTGGATCGGCGCTCGTGATCACGGACAGATAAGTATCGGTTCCGTTGCTGAATCGGGCGCTGGCGGGCGTCGGTTCAGCTACCAGACGTCCGTCAACGTAGGTGCCGCTGAACGCATCGACGCGGGCGACGTTGTCGATTGCCGACAGCGTGGCTGCGTACAACGCAACGGAAGCATCGTTTCCTGGAACACCCGCAATCACAGCATCAAGAGGTGTTGATTCGAAGGATATGAAATCGCTCCGAAGGATGTCGCCGACAATTCGTGCGTTCGAGGTCTCTTGGAGTACCCGGTCATCGGACTGGCCAAGCTGAATTCTGGTGAAGGGGAGTCCGAGCACGATGAGAAAGACGATCGCAACGGAGGCGATCATGACCGGACGCCTCATCACCGTGATCGCGATTCGGTGCCACACCCCGGACCCTTCAGCAACCGGCTTGATCTTGCGCACCCGGCCTCTTTCGATCCTGTGGCCGAGCGTGGCGAGTGTCGCGGGGAGAACGATGACTGCACCGAACGCTGCCATAGCCACTACGGCAATACCGGCGTAGCCGAACGATCGGAGAAATGCCAGATCGAAGACGAGCATTGCGCTCAGCGAAGCTGCAACGGTGGCAGCGCTAAACAACACCGTCCGACCCGCGGTGCGCGTTGTGCGTACGGCCGCCTCGTGCGGCGAGAAGCCGAGCGAGAGTTCCTCTCTGAAACGCGACACCACCAGCAGCGAGTAGTCGATGGCTAGGCCGAGACCGAGCGCTGTGGTCAGGTTGAGAGCGAATATCGAGACCTCGGTGATACCGGTGAGTATCTGGAGGATGGCGAGTGTTCCCACGATTGCGAGTCCGCCGATTAGGAGCGGCAGGGCCGCTGCCACGAGGCTGCCGAAGATGAGAACTAGGAGAAGTCCCGTGAGGGGGAACGCGATGGCCTCGGCTGTGGCGAGGTCGTTTTCGATCGTTTCGGTCATCTCGGCAAACAGAGGACCGGAACCACCGATCTGCACTTCGACTCCGTCGATTGTGCCCTGGTACTTTTCTGCGAGATCCCCAGAGCGGGTCAAAACTTCGCTTTGTGTGCCCTCGACGCTTACGAAGATCAGGGCGCGGGTGCCGTCGGTCGATTTCAGCGCGGCGGGAGAACCGAGTTCCCAGTACGAGGAGGTGCCGGTAACAAATTCCTCCGCGGCCAGTCGCTGTGAAATGCCGACCCCGGTTTGTGCGACCAAAGGGTCGTCGACGCTACCGGTGGCAGTGGTGATCACGATCGCCATTGCCGGGCTCGATACACCGAACTGGTCCTCGAGGTAGTTGTCAGCCAACACCGACTCGGCGCCCGCATCCTGGAAACCCCCGCTCGACAGCGACTCCGCGACCGAACCACCGTAGGCACCGGCGGCGACAAAACCCACAAGCGTCGCGATCAGAATGATCTTGCGCCACCTGACGATGGCCTGTCCAAGAGTTTCCACGAGTTCTCCTAGGATAACGATTATAAGTATTCAGCGTTAAGTTAACATCGATAATACATTTCCTCAAGACCGAGTTCGTGATCGTCGCTAGCCGACTGTGCGGCGACGGTGGCGGTCCACGCCTTTCAGGCCGATGTTTCGGTTGTCGGTTACAAAATGTAAAGTTGGCTTTGGTCCTATGGACACGGCCGCCGCGCAGGGAGCAGATATGGCACACCAGACACTGGGGTTATACGAATCGGTTGTTGATGAGGACGCCCTGACCCGGACCGTGGATCGCTTTCGGTCGCTGAATATCAAGCTGCCAACCTTTGCCGAGCTCTCCGATCCGTCGACTATTCCCGGTTCGATTCGTGATCGGCTGGGTGATATAGATCCCGATGAGCCGCATCCGCTGAATCTATTTCGCGTCCATTGGTACAACGACGCCTCGCGTACAGGTCAATCCGAACACCCCGGTTTCATCGAACTTCCCAAAGAGCTCACCGGTGTCGACGCCCGCATCATTCTTGCGATCGGAGACCGATTCCCCATGATCACGGCACACAAGGTCTTGGCGGCGTACTCCTGTCTTGCACCGCGCGTCGTCGCCGGTGCTTTCGACCCGACTCAACACCGTGCAATTTGGCCGTCGACAGGGAACTACGCACGCGGCGGTGTTGCGATTTCACGGATTATGGATTGTCGTGGCGTCGCGGTGCTGCCGGAGGGGATGAGCCAGGAACGTTTCGACTGGCTGGACGAGTGGATTGCGTCGCCCGATGATGTCATCCGAACGTACGGCGTCGAGTCGAATGTCAAGGAGATCTATGACGAGTGCAGGCGGCTGGCACAAGATCCCGAGAACGTCATCCTCAATCAATTTTCCGAATACTCCAACCACCTCGGCCATTACCAGGTGACAGGGCGGGCTCTTCATCACATCTTCGAGTTGTCCGGTGGAAGCCGTCTGGCGGCGTATGTCTCAGCCTCGGGGTCGGCCGGCACGCTCGGCGCCGGTGACTATCTCAAGGAGAAGACCGGCTGCGCCATCGTCCCGGTCGAGGCGCTCGAATGCCCGACGATGTTGTACAACGGGTTCGGCGATCACAACATCCAGGGCATCGGCGACAAACACATCCCGCTCATCCACAACGTGACAAACAGCGATGACATCGTCGGCGTCTCCGACCGGGCGACCGACGCGTTGTTCATGGTCTTCAACACCGACGCCGGTCGCACATTGCTTGCCTCGATTGGCGTCGACGCCGGTGTCATCGATCAACTCACCCACATGGGCCTGTCCTCTATCTGCAACATGCTGGCTTCGATCAAGTACGCCCAGCACCACCGGCTTACATCCGATGACGTGATTGTCACGGTGGCTACCGACGGTGCCGCGATGTATATGTCCGAGATCGACAAGTTCGTCGCTCGTGACTACCCGAACGGTTTTGGGGGTAACGAGGCGGCGGCGGCCTTTGGCGAGCATCTCGCCGGCGAATCGTCAGCCCATCTCATGGAGCTTGGACAGGTCGAAACAGATAGGGTGTTCAACCTCGGCTACTTCACATGGGTAGAGCAACAGGGCATTGATTTCGAGCACTTTGAGGAACGTCGAAGCCAGGACTTTTGGGACGGCACACGCCACTACCTGTCAAAGTGGGATGAGATGATTGCGGACTTCAACGATCGTACGGGTGTTGTGGTGTAATCATCCTCCCAACCCTGGCATCGCTCTGGCCGGGCACTGCACGTCTCGGCAGCATCGACCCCAAATACCGGGGACTCGGCTTTGCGCATTGACCGTCTCGTACCGGTGAGGGTTTGCGCCGGAACTGTGTCAGCGGTCCTTGAAGATGTCGGGTCGATCCGTGATCACTCCGTCTACCCCCAGCGTCGCAAGCCGGTCGAATACGTCGGACTCATTCACTGTCCACGGAATCACCACCATTCCTAGCCGGTGCGCCTCTGCAATGCGGTCCTTCGTGACACTTGCAGCCTTCGGTGACCACACCGTTGCGCCGACGTCAGTGTATGCCGCGAGTTCGATGGACTCGTCGGAAGTGAGCATCGCGAGCGATATGCCGGGATCGACGGCGTTGATTGCACCGATCGATCGGCGATCAAAGCTCTGCACGGTAACTCTGTCCCGAATCTCGAAAGCGGCAATGACATCGAGCAGACGTAGCTCGAATGGCCCGGCGGTCGTCCCGTCGAATTCGTCACCGATTGCATCGGGGAAGCGGGCGCTACGCTTGGTTTCAACATTGAACCTCACGCGGGCTGCGTTCTCGCGCTGTCTGTCCGTTTTAGATTGGTCGACCGAGTACCTCGCAACGAACTCAATCAGCTCAGCAAATGTGACGATCCCGAAGTCGTCACCCGCAATGGACGTCGCAGCCGAGTCCTGCTGCGGAAATCGCCCCGCATCTGGGTTGCGACTGCAATCGAACCAACGAAGTTCGGCCGCGGTCAACACACGCACAGCTAGGTCTTGCGAGGACGCAGCCGGGGCGTCAGGGTCGGGAATGTCTGGTGGGGCGTCAGTCTTGAGGCCGCATTTCTTGGCATCGATGACGGGGTCATGCCAGATCACAACCTCGTTGTCGGCCGTGAAATGAAGATCAAGCTCGAGCGTCGAAACGCCGAAATCGAGCGCGGTTTCGAACGATGGCAACGTGTTTTCGGGTTTGAGACCGCGGGCTCCGCGGTGTCCTTGTAGTTCAAAACGGGCCAGTGGCTGCTCGACGAGCGATTCTTTGGTGTCCGTGGGCAGAACTCCGTTGTCTGTCGTGCACGCCGCCGCGACCATCGCAAAGGCGAGTGCGGGCACGAGAAGCAGTGGCGAGCGAACTCCTAATCTCATCACGGATAGATCGTACGACACCCTTGGTGCCCGTCCCAAGAGGGCGGTCGGGTCCGCGGTCGCGCAATAGGTGGATGGGGGCTTAGTTCAGATTCCATGTTCGGTGACGGTCCAGGTGGTCGTTGTCACCCGGTCAGCGAGATCGTCGTCGTGTGTCACGAGCAGCAGTGCCCCTTGGTACTCGGTGAGCGCTGCTTCTAGCCGTTCGATCGAAGGGAGATCAAGATGGTTGGTCGGCTCGTCCAGTACGAGCAGCCACCTCGGCGTACCGAGCGCCATTGCTAGCGCCAGCTTCCTAGCTTCACCCGGCGATGGTTCGTTCGAAGCCAGAAGTGCCGAGGGGCTTGACCCAAGTGCTGATACGATCGACAGCACTCGGCCTCTCTCACCTGGTGGCAGCGCCCGCACATCCTCCAGCCGCTTCTCGGCCTGTTGGACCGATGTTTCTTGCTCGAGGTGCAACAGCTTGTCTGCGGGGACTGTCGCGGCGTTGATGAGGTGGCGCAACAAGGAGGTCTTGCCGACGCCGTTGGGTCCGGCAATTCGGATGCGGTCGCCACGTCTGACCTCGACGTTTACCGCAAAGAGAGTCGCCGCTCCGACAGTCACGTCGCCGCGGTACCGGACCAAGAATTCCTTGTTTGCGCGTGTTGACTCGAAGTTGATCGCACCACCCCGAATCTTCCCTATGCCCGTGGCTGCGATCTCCTCCGACACTGCGTGGAGCGTCTTTGTCATTGTCGAGACAGTCTTTGCGCCCGTCTTCTGGCCACGTTCGTGGCGGTAGGTGGCCGCTGATCCTCTCGTGTCGAGGTCACTCTTGCTGGCGCTTCTGCGCTCGCGAATCCGCTTAGCGTCCTGCAAAGTTGTCTTTCTATACTGCTCGTCGAGGCGTCGTGCGAGCTTCTTTTCGTATGCCTTCAATTTGTCGTACGCCGCGACTTGGTCTGCAGTTTTTGCTTCCCAAGCCTCGTGGGCGATGTCGTAACGCCCGCTCCATAACTCGACGCGACCACCGTCCGCGACGCGGATGGTCTTTGCTGTGAGTTGGTTCAAGAGGGCGCGATCGTGGGAAACAACAACCCCGCAACCGTCGAATGTTTCGAGCGAGCGAACGAGAACATTGCGAGCTTCAGTGTCGAGGTGGTTGGTTGGCTCGTCGAGGAGCAGCACGTCGGGGTACCTCGACAACGCTGCTCCGATCTGCCACCGCTTTCGTTCTCCCGGTGACAACGTAGTCCAGCGGTCGAGCTGATCGGGCTCGAGGTTCAGACGAACTCGCATTCGAACAGCGTCTCGTTCCCAGCCCTCTGAGAAGGTCTCGATGTCGGGGGTCAGTTCGTCTACCCGTTGTGCGCAGAGAACGGGGGCGAGGCCGGCGGGGTCCGTCACCACCGAACCGGTATCGGGCGAGCGGGCACCAGAGATAAGGGACAACAGGGTGGTCTTCCCGGCTCCGTTCGGTCCGACGAGGCCAGTCCAACCGGGACCGAGGTCAAAGGTTGTATCCACGACGACGGGGACTGCGGACGAGTAGCTAAAAGAAACGCGTGAAAAATGGACAGCTGGCATAACAACTCCCGTGTTCGGGGCGGGCGACAAACCCGGAGGTGATCGATTCCTCAGTTGGTGTTGTTCATGGTGTCCATGTCGACGACGCGGCCAGTGTATCGCGCATGTGGGCGATCGTGCAGCGCCAGGGTCGCCGGGCGCTTGTTCGGTTGCTGTGCTTATCCGTCGATCATTGGAACAATGATCGCAAAGCTGGGATTCGTGGCTGCGATTCGCTCACCGACCACGGCCTGATACTCGTCCGAGGCGAACGCACGTTGCGCCGACTCTGCCGAGGAAAATCCGAGAATGACGGTTGTCGCTCCGGCGCCGTTTCCTTCACCAAGATCTACGGTGCTGTCTGTGACGGCCAAAACAGTCCCCTCTCCGAGTTCCACAAGGCCAGCGACTGCCGAGGCCCGATAGGTGTCGAGACGTTCGGTGTCCGTGACGTCGTAATTGATGATAAGTAGGGCGGGCATAACTTCTCCTTGTCAGCCGTTCACGATGAAACGGTAGGTGGTCATCCGGTCGACGAGTGCGTCTCGCGAATTCACGGTGTGGTCCTTCGGATTTTCGGGAATCGTCTGATGATCTCTGCGGCCGGCCTAATTTGGTCGATGCCGCCGATGCCCTTACCTGCCCACACGACTCGAAACGAGACGTCAGCATCAGCCGCGGCTTGCCGATGTCGAATGGCGAGCGGTTCTTTCGTGTCCTGGAGTTCGTTCTCGCGGCCGGCCCACTGGTCAGTGAGGTTGGTTCGGATCGACCGGCCAACGTACCCCGCTGGGCATTGCGGGCCACGGACGAGGTCATAGACGGTGCTTTTGATCGTGTCTGCACCATCGGAGCGGACGATGAGCCGCTTGGCTTCGTCTACGTCGAGAGCCTCATGTGTTGCGTAGAGAGCTGAGCGAAGTGCAACACCGGCCGCTCCGAACGCCTGGACAGCGGCGAGGTCGTCACGGTCGTTAATTCCTCCGGCGGCAACAACGGTGTCTCGGGAATCGCCATGCTGATCGCCGGCAGAAGCTCTGACAACTTTTCGTCAAGGCGGCCATGGCCGCCAGCTTCGCTTTCCTGTACAACGATGACGTCGGCGTAGGCATTCGCGGCGACGATCGCTTCGGCCACAGTGCCTACCTGGCAAACAGCGACAACACCAGCCGCCTGGATCGCACCGATGTGCGGTTGTGGATCTCCGAACGAGAGCCACACTGCGGCGGGCAGGTGCGACAAAACGGCCGCAAGCGCACCCTTTGCCATGTTCCAAGTGATAAGACCGATACCGAACAGGGAGTGGTCGACCAGACTGATCTCACGTTCGATCCACTCGGGGTCTCCGTATCCACCGCCGACGAAACCGAGGTCGCCGGCATTCGACACCGCAGCGGCGAGAACACCCCCTGAGATGTTGGCCATCGGTGCGCCCAGAACGGGTCGCTGGATACCTAACACACCGCAGAGATGTTCGGGGGATGCTCCGATTCTTTGCATGCGGAGAAATGTACCAACTAGTAGGCACATCCCACAACGTTTGACGACCGGTATAGATTCTTGTCGCAGCTTCGTGCGAAACTTCAACCATGGGAAGAAAAGACGAGACGCATACAACTCTTGTCGTCGGAGGGGTCACCGTCTATGTGGTGCGCAAGCGCGTGAAGAATCTCAACCTCTCGGTGAGAGCGCCTGACGGCCGGGTACGGCTCTCGATGCCGCTCCGCGCGACTGACCACGAGGCGTCGGTGTTTGTAACGTCGAGGCTCCGCTGGATAGAGCAGCACCAGAAGTCGCTCTCGGAAATCGTTGTACTCGAAGCTCCCTCATACGAACATGGCGATTTGGTTTCGGTCTGGGGGCGGGATTACGTGGTTTCCGAGGCCGGGTCCGATTGGAACGGGAGGGCGGTTCTCGATAGTGCCGAGCCCCGAATATTTCTGCCGGGTGGTCGCGATGTGCAGGGGCGTTCTACAGCGTTCGACAAGCTGCTGCGCTTCGAGCTTGGCAGCATCATTCCAAATCTCATCGACCGCTGGGAAGGCGTCATCGGTGTCGATGTCGCTGAGTGGCGTCTGCGGAAGATGAAGACACGCTGGGGGAGCTGCAACATCACCAAACGGCGTATTTGGATCAACGTGGAGCTTGCGACACTAGACCCTGAACTTCTCGAGTCGGTGGTCGTCCACGAGATGACTCACCTCGTCGAACGTCGCCACAACACCCGCTTCTACGGTCTGATGGATCGCAATTTGCCAGACTGGCGGCAACGATGGGCACGCCTGAACAGATCGCCGCCGCTGCCACACGACGGTTAGAAAGTTCGGTGGTGTTCGCCCCACGATGCCGCGGCGAGGGCAACCAGGCCCAATACAAAAAACGCGGCTGCAACGGGGACGACAGTTTCATTGAATGTCGCCGTGACCAACGTGGATAGACCGACGCCCATCAGGGTCGACACGGCACCGATCAACGCCGAGGCGGTGCCTGCTACATGGCCGAGTGGCTGCATCGCGATCGTGGTGAAGTTGGGGATGATAAGGCCGTAGTGGCTGAACACGATCGACAGGAGCACGAACAACATCCAGAACGGCGGGACTCCGTCATAGAGCAACACCACGGCCAGCAACACCGCTGACGAGGCAACGTACGAGCGGGTCACGATGGTGACGAGTCGGTGCAAACCGAAACGGTCGATGAGTCGACCGTTGGTAAGCATCACACCACCGGTCAACGCCGCCATACCTCCGAAGAACAGTGGAAAAATTTCCAAACGTCCATAGACATCTCCAACAACGAGTTCAGCGAGCGACAGCCACGCGATCAGCGCACCGGTAGTGGCGCCGGTCGCAATAGTGAACCCGACCGTGGTTCGTTGCGAGACGACAGCCTTGGCGGCCTTCCCGACCCTTGCGAAAGACAGCTCAAGCTGATGCTCGGGTTTCAGTGTTTCTGGCAACCTACGGGACCACAATGCGACGCCGAGCGCGAACGTCGCGACAAACCAGAACAAAACGCGCCATGGGGCAACTGCGATGATGCCCGCCCCAATCGCCGGTGCGATCACAGGGACCAAGATGAATATCGCCATGATGATCGACATAGTTTTTGCCATCGCCTCCCCCTCGTACAGGTCTCGCACGACCGATAACGCGACGACTCGAATCCCGGCGGCGCCGATGCCCCACAGAACTCGTGCGGCCAGAAGGGTAGGGAGTGTCGGTGCGAGCGCCGAGAACACTGCCCCCGTGATGAATATCGCATAGCTGGCAAACAGCACCGGCTTTCTCCCGAAGCGGTCAGCTAACGGTCCGTAAAAGACCTGTGCGACAGCGAGGCCGACAAAAAAGACCGTTAGGATCGCGGCGACGTCGGTAGAACCCTCCGGTAGACCGAGGCCCTCTCGGATCAGCGGTAGTGCGGGGAGCATGATGTCGATCGACAAAGCGGTCATTGCCATCGTCATCGACATCATGATGATAAATTCGCGACGACCGATCGATAGAGACGCGTCTGTAGTCGTTGGTGGAGCAGTTGGCATCGGCACAGTGTACGTACCCTATTGAACCGACCTTTCCGCGTTTGGCGGGCTACATTGTCACCACCTGCCCAAGTGGTGGAGGTTCTATAGGGAAGGAGTCCGCGATGAACGACGAGTCGACAGCGAACAACACCGCGGCGTCGGTCACGTGGCACAGAATTGCGAGCGTTAGCGATCTACCAGAGGGACGCGTTAAGACTGTGTCCGTCACTGTGGACGAGACAACACATCAGTTCGCCCTTACCCATGTGGCTGGTGAGTTTTACGCACTCGACAACAGTTGTCCGCATCAGGGAGGTCCGTTGGGGGAGGGTTCGATTGAGTGCAACGAGGCCGGAGACTGCTTCTTGCGCTGTCCGTGGCATGGCTGGGACTTCGACCCGACCACCGGATTGTCACCGGGCAGTTTCGGTGATGGTGTTGCAACATTTCCGGTGGAAGTCCGCGGGGACGATGTCTTTGTCGCACTCGGAGCCGACCCCGAGCATGTTCGTACCGTGACCGATGTCATGGCCGAGACGATGGTGAACTGGGGAGTGACGCATGTATTCGGCATGGTGGGGCACAGCAATCTGGGCCTCGCCGACGCACTGCGCATACAGGAAGAGCAGGGCAATCTCGAGTACGTCGGTATCCGTCACGAGGGTGCCGCGGCGTTCGCAGCCAGCGCGTTTGGAAAACTTACGGGTCGACCGGCCGCGTGTTTCGCAATCGCCGGGCCAGGCGCCACGAACCTTCTCACCGGCTGCTGGGACGCAAAGGTTGACCGTGCCCCACTGCTTGCTTTGACCGGGCAAGTGCGACAACAGGTGTTCGGGCCAGGTGCATTTCAAGAGCTTCCCCTCACCAAGGCGTTTTCGGCGGTGGCTGGTTTTAGCCACCTCGCCCTCCCGGGCTCGGACCACGCCGAGCTAATGAACCTCGCGCTCAAGAGCGCGACAGTTAACCAGGACGTGGCCCATCTCGTATTCCCCGACGACGTCCAGACCATTCCCGCGGGCGTAGACCAGAAGGCGGGTGGGCCTGAGGGTAGAGTCGCCGCCCAGTCCATCGCTCCGTCCGCGCAAGCGCTCGATGCTGCAGTCACTGCGCTCTCAGGGGCAAAACGGCCACTCATCATCGTCGGGCACGGCGCCCGTTTCGCGATGGATGGAGTGATTGCCCTTGCTGAAGAGCTGCGTTGTCCGGTTGTCACGACCTTTAAGGCGAAAGGCCTCATCGGCGATATGGGTTGCGAAGGTGTCGTTGGTCCAGACTCGCAAGCCGGCGGCCACGTACTTGGCGCCGGTGTTCTTGGGCGATCTGGAACTCCGGTCGCAAGCTGGTTTATGAACGAAAGTGACCTGTTGCTGGTGTTTGGGGCGAGCTTTAGCAACCACACGGGGATATCACCCAAGAAGCCAACTATTCAGGTTGACCTCGATCGCATGCACCTCGGCAAAACACACAGCATCGACATGGCGGTCTGGGGGGAGGTTGGCGTGACGGCAGGACTTCTTCTGCAACGAGTAAGGGGCGTGCACTCCTCCGTTGACCACACCGATGAGGTAGCCAGGCGATGGTCATTGTGGCGTAGCGAGAAGGCCAGCCGTGTTGCCGACGACCTCGGTAGCGGTATCAACTCCGCAGTAGTGTTTGATGTGTTGACCAAACTTGCTCCGGTCGATGCCATCCTTGCGGTCGATGTGGGTAATAACACGTACAGCTTCGGTCGGTACTTCGAGAGTTCGGGAAGCCAAGCGGTGTTGATGAGCGGCTACTTGGGGTCCATTGGCTTCGGCTATCCGGCTGCGATCGGTGCTTGGGCAGCCACACGTGCCCACCGATTCTCCGACGACGAACATTGGCTGCAGTTCGCAGACCGGCCGGTCTTTGCGATTACCGGTGATGGCGGGTTTGGGCAGTATGCGTGGGAGGTGAACACTGCGGTCAAGTACGGAATGAACATCACCCATCTTCTTCTCAACAACGGTCAGCTTGGCAAAATCTCTAAGGAGCAACGCGCCGGTGCCTGGCCGGTGTGGCAGACTTCGCTCACCAACCCCAACATTGCAGACTACGTCACGTCATGTGGCGGTCTAGGAATTCGCGTCGAGCGGGCCGACGACCTCGCCAACGCACTTGGTCGCGCTATGGCATTCGATGGTCCGTCGACGGTGGAGGTCATTGCTGACGCCGAGTTGTTCTAGCCGAGGGCCGATTCGTGGCGATTTGTGCTGGGTGTTGACGCGTTTGACAGGCAACACGGTGCTGCGCAGCATGTGTCGATGAAAACTGCGTGCTGGCTGGTGATGAGAATGCTCGGTTGGTCCTTCGTTGGTGAAGCTCCGACGTCGCGAAAGTACGTCGCGCTCGGTGCGCCCCACACATCCAACTGGGATTTCTTGCTGTTCCTAGCCGTCATCCGCGTGTTCAAGATGCCAGCAATGGCGATCGGCAAACACACGCTGGTGAAACCGCCGTTCGGATGGTTGATGGGCAAATACATCATCCCAATTCGGCGCGATTCTGGGCAAGGCATGGTTGATCAAATGGTCGCGGCGTTTGCGGACTTGGACGACATTGCTCTCGTTGTCGCTCCGAAGGGCACCCGAAAGGCCGCCGATCACTGGCGGAGTGGTTTCTACCACATTGCACTGGCGACCGGTGTCCCGGTAGTGCCGGTGTCGGTGAACTACGCGACAAAGGTTGCCACAGTCGGTGCCGAGATCCACCTCACCGGCAAGGTCACCGACGATATGGACAGATTCCGGGCGTTTTACGATGGCGTCCCTGGCAAACATCCCGATCAGGGATCCCCCGTCCAGCTGCGAGAGGAAACCGGGGAGTAGGTGGCAACCGCTTTGGAAAGCCGCCGTGCGACAACCGCGACCGCTACATTGTGCGGAACTGATAGGAGGACGTAGCGGGTGAAACGATTCAGCGCGGCGGTGGCCGTGATTCTTCTCGGCATCGCTGGGATTGCTGCGGCCCAAACGAGTGGTGCATCGGTGCCAGTCGATGTGATCAACATGACCGATCTGGCGGCGAACTCTCCAGTTGAC
>JADFQA010000014.1 GCA_022562055.1 Acidobacteriota bacterium
GGACCTGCCTCAAGAAGCGCCGAGACGAAATGGGCAACGACACGGGGACCGCCCATCGCTCCACCTTCGACAAGGTAGTCGAGGCGCGGCCCGATGGCGTTGAACGGCCGGATGATGGAGTAATCGAGGTCGCCGCGCAACGAGTAGGCATGGATCACCCGCTCAATCATCTGCTTCGACGTGGCGTAAATCCAACGTTGATTCGTCACAGGACCCATCACGAGCGGGGTGGTGTCCTCCTGGTACGTGTTCCCCTGCGGGCGGCCGTAGATTTCCGAGGTCGAATACTGGATGAGACGCTTCTTATGCTTCACACACAGGTCCACAACCTCGAGGTTGCGGCGGAAGGTAATGTTGAAAATGAGCAGTGGGTCGCTTACATAGAGAGACGGGTTTGGCATCGAAATGAGGTCGACAACCACGTCGGCACGTTTGATGAGTCCTTCTACCGTTTCGGTATTCCCCATCAGGTCAGCCTTGATGAATTCGAAGTTGTCACCTTCGATCCCCGCAAGCTTCGCATCACTGATATCGGCGCCGATGATCTGATGATCACCGCGTTCGATCATGTGCTCAACGATGTGAGAGCCGAGAAATCCGCCGGCGCCAAGAAGTAGAAGTTTCATGAAATCCCCAGTGGTGGTTTGAATTGCTACGTAGGTGCGAAAGCCTATCAAAGGCCACTACAAGTGTAAATATGACTACTCTCTGTGGCTGTGCATATTCGTCTGAGTGCAAAACTGGCTAGTCACCCGATGAACACGTTTCCGTCGGGCGTACACTCGGGACCACATGAGCTTCGCACGTCACATCGAATCGCGCCTGGAACGTCTCATCGAAGGCGCATCTGCAGGTCTGTTCGGGGGTAAGACAGGTCCTCTCGACATTGAGAACAAGCTACTCCGAACGGCCGACCTCGAGATGTTCGACGGCCTCGTGGGGCCGACGATTCCAAACGCCTTTGCTCTGTACCTCCACCCTGAAAATCTGACCGCGCTAGCCAATTCTTCGCTTACAACAGACCTTGCGCAATCACTCACTGCGCTTGCCGTAGTGGAAGGTTGGCGCCTCGACGGCCCGGTGGCCATAACGATCAGCAGCGACCCTGAAATGTCCAAGAGGAAGATCCGCTGTGAGTCACGAATTATCGTCGGCGAGAACGATCCGTGGGGCACCCTCATCAGTTCAAACGCAGACCGAGCGTACCCGGTTCAGCACATCAGATCGCTTATCGGTCGGGGCACGGACTGCGATATCCAGATCCCAAATGCTGACATCTCACGCAACCACTGCGTCATCTTCCAAAAAGGCCAAGACACCTGGATAGTGGACCTATCCTCTTCGAACGGAACCCGTGTGAACGATGTCGACGTCACGTCCTCACCGATTCTCATCCGGGCGGACGACTACATTTCACTAGGAACTCACCGCTTCACACTGAAACGAGTCTAGGGACGCTAGCCAGACAGAACGGAACCACCGCCCTGCAAACGAGGATCGCAAGACCCGCGTAGCGTGGACGCCCGATACACTGAGCCTCTCCGACAACACGGTTGCCGCATGCCCGCTCTTTTCCTCAGCATACTCAAACTCATTTTCCTCGCTCTCGTCTATCTGTTCATCTGGCAGATCGCCCGTTCGATCGGTGCCCACGTGGGCCCCGGACAAAGATCCAGAAAGACGAAAGCAGCGGACGAGCTCACGGTGATCCGCTCTGAGACAATGGCCGGACAGACGATTCGCATCGGTGCGGGAATAGTCATAGGACGCAGCGACGAAGCCGACCTCGTCATTGATGACACCTACGCATCCGAGTTCCACGTTCGTATCGGACAGCACCAAAACAAGGTCCTTCTCACTGACCTAGGATCAACGAACGGTACGTACGTGAACGGACGCCGGGTGACCGTTCCAACGTCGCTGCGAAAAGGCGATACTGTCCAGATTGGTAAAACAATCTTCGAGGTCAGATGAAGTACACGTGGTCAAGCGCAACACATGTCGGGTTTGTTCGAGAGAACAACCAGGATGCCGTCGCGCCGAAGGACGACGGGACCACTGACGGAATTCTGATCGCCGCAGTAGCGGACGGGATGGGTGGCGCGGCTGCTGGCGACGTTGCTTCGCGAGTTGCACTCGCCGCCGCAATCGCACCCTCGCCGCAAGACCAGCCCGATCCCGGCGAGCGCGTGCAGTTTGCGAACGAAGCAGTGATCCAGGCCGAGGCCGAAGATGTGGCGCGTAGGGGCATGGGCACAACGCTCACCCTCGCGATGTTCCACCCCGATGGGCATGTCGACGTTGGCCACGTAGGAGACTCACGGCTGTACCTATTCCGTTCAGGAAAACTCAGCCAGGTGACCGAAGATCACTCCTTTGTTGGCGAATTGGTGCGCGCCGGCAAGCTCAACCCAACCGAGGCCATGCACCATCCTCGCAGGAACATCATCACGCGGGTCCTTGGCATGCCGGGAATCGTCGCGGATCGGATAACACTTCACCTCGAGCCTGACGATCGTGTATTGATCTGCTCTGATGGGCTCACCGACATGGTCACCCGCGGCGGTATCGAAACAATATTGGACGATGCCCAAACCGTGACAGATGCTTCATGGGGTCTCGTCGAAGCAGCAAATAAGGCCGGGGGTGTTGACAACACCACCGTGGTTGTCGTCGCCGCCGCCCAATGAACCGCAACGCCGAGGCGTCGCTTCTGATCGGGGCAGCTCTTCTTGTGTCTCTCGGTGTCGCGATGGTGAACTTCACGATCGGTCGAGGCTTCGATGCACAGGTTGCCCTCAGCTTTATTGTGTGGATCGTGTCTTTCGGGTCTGTCAGCCTGGCGCTGCGACGATGGGCTCCAGCCGCGACACCGTACCTCCTCCCGTTGGCCGCAATCCTCGCCGCGCTCGGATTCACCGAGATCTATCGGCTAGACGCCGGTCTGGCGGCAATCCAACGGTGGTCATTCTTGGTAGCCGGAGCGGTGGCATCTCTTGTCCTGTTCCTACTAAGGGACGAAGGGGTGGCAAGGCTCCGACGGTATCGGTACCTGTTCCTCACCGGCGGAATCCTGCTTCTCCTCCTGCCGCTTCTGCCGGATTCCCTCCCGCTGCACGGGGCCGAGATCAATGGATCCCGTCTGTGGGTACGGTTCCAAGGATTTAGCTTCCAGCCGGGCGAAGTGGCGAAATTGTTCCTCGCCGTCTTCCTGGCCTCGTACCTCGCGGAGAACCACATTTCCATGTCGCGACACACACGTCGGGTGTTCGGCCTCGGCTTCCCACCGCTACGGCATTTCGGACCAATCCTGATCGCCGGTGGCGTCGCATTCATCGTATTGGTCTACCAAAGGGACCTTGGAGCGTCGCTGCTGCTCTTCGCCTTGTTCGTGGGGATGACCTACATAGCAACAGGGCGCCGGTCATACCTCGCCGTCGGAGGAATCCTGGTCGTGATAGGAGGTGGTGTTGCCTACCAGGCGTTTGACCACGTACAACGCAGAGTTTCCGCGTGGTTAAACCCCTTCGGCGACTATGCGGACAGCGGGTACCAGATAGCCCAGAGCCTCTTCGCCATGGGCAGTGGAAGCCTTACGGGGTCAGGTATCGGTCTTGGCCGGCCGGATCTGATTCCGGCTGCATCAACCGACTTCATCTTCGCCGCCGTTGCTGAGGAAATGGGTTTCGCTGGCTCAGTCGCGGTAATTGCGGCGTTCGCCTTGTTGGTTGCAGCCGGATTTGGCATCGCGTTGCGCACGAGAGACGTGTTCAGAAAGTTCTTGGCCGCAGCGCTAACGATCGTCATCGGTGTCCAGACTCTGTTGATTCTCGCCGGCGTCCTGCGCCTGTTCCCGGTCACCGGTATCACGTTGCCATTCATGTCCTATGGAGGATCGAGCCTTGTGGCGAACATGGTCCTGATTGCACTGCTCGCCCGAATCTCGCATACCGGACGCAGTGTATGAACCCACCGATTCGTCATCTAGCCCTGATCATGTTTGTGGCATTCTCGCTGCTCATTGGGGCCACAACATACCATCAGCTCATTGCAGGCCCTGGGTACCGCGACGACCCCAGGAACCTCCGCGTTGCGGCCTCCCGTCTCGGAAGAGAGCGGGGGACGATCATCACACGAGATGGGGAGGTCGTTGCCGAGTCCATCCAAGACGCTAACGACCCGAGCGTATTCCAACGCTCATACCCACGCGGTGTTTTGTACGCCCACATAGTCGGGTACGACTCTCTGCTGTTTGGGACGACCGGTCTTGAATCATCTCGAAGCACCGACCTTGTCTCCACCAGGGACGCGACAATATCGGGGCTATTAGCTGCCCTCTTCGGCAGCGATCTACGACCAAAAGGCCTGCGGCTCACCATCGATCACCAGCTACAGCTTGTTGCGGCCACCGCTCTTGGAGATCAGCGTGGAGCAGTGATCGCTATTGATCCGGCCACCGGAGCCATCCTTGCAATGGTGTCGACACCCAGTTTTGATCCCAACAGCCTCATCGGGCCTCGAGCCGGCGACGCAGGACAGGCTCTCGATAGCGACCCAGCGCTTCCGCTACTAAACCGCACCACAAGCGAATCGTATGCCCCCGGGTCCATATTCAAGATCATCACTATCGCCGCAGCGCTTGAAAACGGTAACGCCAACCCACTGACTCTTTTCGACGATCCGGTCGCCCTCGACCTTCCGGGCTCCACCGCGGTGATCCACAACTTTTCCGGCAAGACGTGCACCGCCGGAGACACGGTTAGCCTTGAAAACGCGTTCATCCGGTCATGCAACACCATTTTCGCACAGCTCGGCATGGACGTCGGCTCGGACGTTTTGGTCAGTCAGGCCGAGAAATTCGGCTTTAACGACGAAATGCCCGCCGACTTCCCCACACTGGGCTCAGTCATCCCTGCCGCAAACACATTTACATTCGATCTGCCAGGTCTGGCACAAACAGCAATCGGTCAGAAAGATGTTCAGGCGACACCCCTCCAAATGGTCCTTGTCGCGGCGGCAATTGCCAACGGTGGCGACATCATGGTCCCCTACATCGTCGACGAAGTGTTCACCGCCGAAGCAACTGTGGTCGAGCGAACGCAACCCGCGGTGTGGCGAAAGGCGGTGGGTCGTGCCACCGCCGAAACCGTAACAACGCTTATGGAACGCGTCGTCACCTCCGGAACCGCCCGCCGAGCGGCAGTAGCAAATGTGCGGATCGCCGGCAAGACCGGCACCGCCGAAGTCCCCGGCGGTCCTCCTCACGCGTGGTTCGTCGGCTTCGGTCCAGTGGCCCCAGAACCGGGCGAAGCACAGATCGCGATAGTCGTGATCGTGGAGTCGGGTGGGGACATAGGAGAGAGCGCGACCGGTGGGTCTTTGGCTGCGCCGATCGCACAACAGCTGCTCGCCACATTCTTTGGCGTTCCCAAGTAGCGAGACGCCGTGTTTGCGTAGAACAGGGGTAGCATCTACGGGCCGTGACAGAAATACGCATTCTCTCAGACCGATATAGGCTCATTCGACACATCGCCCGCGGGGGTATGGCTGACGTGTGGGAAGCAGCAGACCAGCTTCTTAACCGTCGAGTCGCGGTGAAGATGCTGCACCCGCAGTTCGCCAGGGATGAAGCATTTGTGAAGCGGTTCCGCAAAGAAGCCCAGAACGCTGCGAACCTGACCCACCCAAACATCGTCGCCATTTACGACTGGGGTGAGGAGGGGGACACTTACTTCATAGTGATGGAACTCATTGACGGACGAACGCTGCGAGACATTCTCCGCTCGGAGGGCGAGTTCCTCCCGCGGCGGGCGGCCGAAATCGCCGCAGAGACGGCTGCTGCATTGACCGTTGCACATGAAGCTGGTGTCTTCCACCGAGACGTCAAGTCTGGCAACATTCTTCTCACACCGGACGGGTCGGTGAAGGTCACAGATTTCGGCATTGCGCGAGCTCTCGACGACTCGGAAGAACTCACAAAGACGGGCGCAGTTATCGGGACCGCGACATATTTCTCACCCGAGCAGGCGCAAGGCCTGCCCGCGGACGAACGGTCTGACATCTACTCACTCGGCGTTGTCCTGTACGAACTGGTTACCGGGCAACCCCCGTTCAGCGGTGAAAGCCCCGTTGCCGTCGCCTATCAGCACGTATCCGAACTCGCGCCACCTCCGTCGGGCATCAATCCGGACGTCCCAGCCGCGCTCGAAACGATCATCGAAAAAGCCCTTGAGAAAGATCCCGCGGTTCGCTACCAAACAGCGATCGAGATCCGCAACGACCTCCTGCGTTTCTTACGCGGTGAGGCACCGATCGCTGCGCCTGGCACAACACCTCCGCCTCTTATCCCGGTCGGATATGAGCCCCAAGCCCCAATTGTGCAGCCCGATGCCGCAACACAAGTCATGCACAGCGCGTACGCCTCGAGTCAGCCGCCACCACCGACGGCGACACCCGACGAAGTAGGTCGTCACGTCTCGTACGTCCCGGTAGAAGAGACTGAATCACACCTCAACTACATTCTTATGGTTGTGGGTCTTGTCGCGGTGCTGGCTCTCGGTCTCTTCCTATTGACGAAGGTCCTGTCTCAGCCCGATGTTGTCGCAGCAGACATCACGATCCCGGCCCTCGCAGGACAGGCAGAAAGCGACGCCTTTCGCGCCCTCCAGGATCTCGATCTCAAGGTCCGGCGCACGTTCGTGTCTTCGCTTGACGTGCCAGCTGGATTTGTGGTCAAGACCGATCCTCCCGCGGGAGAACTAGTTTTGGCGGGAACCCTGGTCGACGTCTCTATCTCGACCGGCGAGGAGACCAGTAAGGTACCGAGCCTCGTCAACCAAGACATCGACAGCGCCACAGCATCGATCCTCGCAAGTGGGTTCATTGTCGGAGAGATAACGATTGATGAGAACTCCAACGCCGACGAAGGGACCGTGCTTCGCCAAAGTCCTCTTCCGGCAAGCGACCAGCCTGCTGGAACCGTTATCAATCTGGTCGTGTCGGGTGGACCGTTTGCGGTAATCATCCCAAATCTTTTGAACATGACTGAAGAGTCCGCCCGTCTCGCTCTCGACCGTGTGGGGTTCTCCAGCGTCGAGATCGAGACCGAATTCAGTCTTGAGGTAGACGAAGACCTCGTCATTCGATCAGTACCAGGCGCCAACAACCTCCACGACCGGAAGCAGCCGGTAGTCATCGTTCTTTCCCTCGGTCCTGAACCGTTTGCGATGCCGGATTTCACGGGCCTTACCGTGCAAGGGGCACAGGATCTCGCCAACCTGCGGGGATTGACGATGATTCTCGACACCTCCGCAATCGAAGTGTCCGCGGCGTCGGGCCTCGATGGCCTCATTGCTGCACAGTCCATCGATGAGGGCACCGAGTCGCGCGCAGGCGACACGATTACTTTGAAACTAGGTCTGCTTAAGCAAGTGACCATGCCGAACCTTGGCGGGAAGACCGTTGCAACCGCACAGGCCGAACTCGCTGCGATAGGCCTCTCCATCGAGGTTCTCGGCGATCTTGAGGTTGCCGCCGATTCTGGTCTCGTCGGAGTCATCGCTGATCAGATTCCGGCACCGGGAGACCTCGTCAACGATGGCTCTACAATCGGTGTGTGGATCGGAGTCCTTCCCGCAACCACGACAACCACAACAACTACACCTCCGACCACGACATCTACGACGACAACCGCTCCCCCGTAGTCGTGAGCACGGTGGAGCACGAGCGAGCCGCCGCTTTGCTCGACTGGTATGCGACTTCTAAACGAACGCTTCCGTGGCGTGACACCGGGAGCCGCTACCACGTTCTCGTTTCCGAGTTCATGCTGCAGCAGACTCGGGTGGATCGAGTGATTTCATATTTCGAGGCGTGGGTCGCGGCGTACCCAACCATCGAGGATCTGGCTAACGCGTCTCTTGCGGACGTCCTGAAACTGTGGAACGGGCTGGGCTACAACAACAGGTGCAAGCGTCTGCTTGAGTGCGCCAGAATTATCGCCGCTGACGGCTGGCCTACGTCTGTCACTGGACTGCAAGAACTGCCGGGAGTCGGTGCGTATACCGCAAGCGCGATAGCGGCATTTGCAATGGGTGCACATGTGGCAACAACTGATACCAACCTACGACGTATTTTGAGCCGATGGCATGGGGAGCCGCTCACGGGCGAAGCGCTCAAGCTGGCAGCGGACCGCAGCCTCGTAGCCCCAGCCGCCGATTGGAATCAGGCGATGATGGACCTTGGAGCGCTCGTATGCCGAAGCCACGACCCTTCATGCGGCGAATGCCCTGTCGCCGCTTGGTGTGCGGGACCCGGGCTGATTCTCGAGGTGCCCCGCCAAACCAAGTTCGAAGATTCCAAAAGACAGGTACGCGGGGCTGTCATAAGAGCGCTCGTGAGGAAAACCCCTCAATCCACGCACGAACTCGTGTCGACTACGCGGTTTCCAACACCCCGCGTCGTCGATGCGATCTCCTCCCTGGTTGAAGATCAGCTCGTCGAATCGGCGGGCGGCGTGGTACGCCTGCGCGACTCTTGAGTCCGTCAACAGATGTTCGCCCCTACAGGTGCAAGCATCACGGCGGCTCGGGAATCTCTTCAGGAACTCTGTTGGGAAAACCTCAAGAAGTTCGCCAGTAGAGGTTTCCCCTGCGTCGTCAAGATCGACTCTGGGTGGAACTGCACACCGCTGATAGGTAGGTCGGTGTGGCGGATCGCCTGTATAACGCCGTCCTCAGAACGGGCGCTTACTTCAAGAACGTCGGGGAGTTCTTTGCTCGACAGGGAGTGGTATCTGGTCGCTGTAAAGGGGCTGGGCAGGTCTGCGAACACCCCTTTGCCGTCATGAGTTATCTCGGAGGTCTTGCCGTGGCGCGGCTCAGGAGCCAATCCAATCGAACCACCGAACGCGACGGCGATTGCCTGGTGCCCGAGGCAGACACCGAGGATCGGCACCTTCCCTGCGAAGTGCTGCACATACGCGACCGAGTAGCCGGCATCTTGGGGTACGCCCGGGCCGGGCGAGATCAAGAGGCTATCAATCTCAAGATCTTCAGCATCCTCAGGCGACAGGGCGTCGTTGCGGACAACATGAGGATCGGCGCCAAGTTCACCTAGATACTGGACCAGGTTGAAAGTGAACGAGTCGTAGTTGTCGATGACCAGGACCCTCAATTGATCACTCCGCCGGTGTCGAGGAACGTGTTTCCCATCCAGTCGTACACAATGTTAAGTAGCAGCAGAAAGACAACCATCGCGACGGTAGCCAGCAGTATCCGTAACGGTTTCGGTCCGGGGAGCGCTCGGTAGGCGCGTTTGAAGATCACAGTGACCCCAGAATAACTTCCGCGTTCGGGCCCGAAATCAGCTCGGCAAAGATGATCAGTCTCTCACGAGAGGAGAACCTTGGATTGCACGTCGTGAGCGTCAACCACGCTCCCGTTCTGTTGTCAGTAACCCATACGTCCGTCGGGGCGACAATGAGCGTTTCCCTGACCATATATGTGTGAACACCGAGGGCGGTCTCTACCTCGATGATGTCGCCGATCTCAAGCAGATCTAAATCGCGGAAGGGAGCACCGTAGGTTGTGCGGTGCCCGCTTATCACGGCGTTGCCGGGCTGACCAGGAAGCGGGGTACCCGCCATGTGCCCTGCGCCGTTCCTGAGGTCGGCAACCGATGTACCTTCGACAACGTTCCATCCCTGCGCCAGAGACTCGATGCTCGGAATCCGAATCAACGCAAATGCCTCACCCTTGGCGGGTGGCAATTCCCTTTCGATGATCAAAGGAACGCCGTCGCCAGAGTCGATGAGAGTGTCCGAACCAGAGACGTCTACGCCTTCAGAGATCGGCGCACTGAGATCGGCCCCCGATACCAGCGGAGTCCACTCGACCTCCTCAATCACAGCACTGTCAAAATTGGCGACCCGTTCCTCGGCGAGCGCCACCTGGTTCCTTTCTGCAAAGAAAGTCGTGATGAACACCGCATGGACCACGAAGCCAATGAGAAACAACCCGAGGTTTATCGAAACCCAACCGACACTACGCACAATCCGCGCCACCATCCGTCGACGCCCACCGGGCAAATCGTCTACTCCGTCAGATTGGAATGCAATTGGTTGTTCTGCCTGCGCACTCTCGATTGTTTCAGTCTGCATGGGTGCTCCTCGCGAGCAAAGACAACCGAAACGAACCCTAGACACATTGTCCGAATACATGGCACCCCGGCGATGAAATCGACAGCGAACTGACGGTCATTGAGCACTATCGGCAGCGATTGCTACTCTATGAAGCTATGCCTGTATCGAAAGGGCGCAAGAGCGCCAACAAACGTCCTGCCCCACCACCGACAAAGGACCCCGGCAAGACGAAAGGTCCTTCGCCGACGTGGTACGTCGCCACAATGTTCGCCCTCATGGGTGTCGGCATTCTGGTGATAGTCATCAACTACATGGCCGTGTTCCCGGGAACTCCCAAAAACACGCTTCTCCTGGGCGGTCTTGCCGGCATCGGTGCTGGGTTCGCAATGACCATGGACTATCGATAGCGTTTCGCGCAATTTGGTGGTACGCAGTGAAAACACCTGATTCCTCAGCCGATCTGGGAGACTGGTTCGAAGACAAAGCCGATGTGCTCATTGGTTTTTCGCACACACGGACATCTGCGTACGCGTCAGACGAATTACACTGTGGCGAAATCGCAGCGGGAGAGTTCGCGACATGAAAACCTCGATGGCGCTGGTTGTGGCAATGTTGATGATCGTCGCCGCATGCGGCGGGAGCAACGACAACGGAACACAGACTGACATCTCCTCACCGGCCGACATCTCCTCACCGGCCGAAACGGCAGCACCGGCTGACACCGGAGGAGGGCTCGGCGGCGCACTGAGCGCCGATGAGAAGGCCGCCGCGGCGAAGTTTGCGATCAGCTTAAAAGACAGCTTCGATGACGTAGATAGCGGAGTGTCGGTCACCAGCGAACAGGCAACATGTGCAGCCGAAACGTTCGTCGATGCGTTCGGAATCAGCGCGCTCGAAAACATTGAGAACGCCACCGCAGGTGACGAGTTTGCGCTGTCCCTCGCCGAGGCCAAACAAATGGCTCCCCTGTTTCTTGACTGCGTACCGTTAAAAGACATCATGATCGGAACCATGCTGACCGGCGCTGAGATGACTCAGGCCCAGGTGGACTGTATTTCCGATGCCTTCACGGACGAGGTCATAGAAGACATGCTTGTGCAGTCGCTCGCTGGAGAAAACACCGATACCGGGAACAACGCACTGTTCGCTGCAATGCTCCCGTGCCTAACTTCCTGAGAGCAGACTTTGCCAGAGGAACGGGTCGGCGCAAACAGCGTGCCGGGTGCGCGTATCTAGCACTGCGACTCGATGGGCGGGGAACTACATGTACGTAGTTATCCACGCAATTGTCCCCATGGTGTGGAAATATCGACTCCGTTTTCCGTTGGAAGCGCCTCGTGGTCGAAGCCGTCGGTCGCCGACCGCGTTTAGGACTCTTGGCTCGGCTCCCACGCGGGATCCATGTCTTCACGGCAGTGGCGAGGGGCTTCGATATCGTCGGATTGTGCATGCGTTACCGTCAGACGCAGACCGCACACGGCGCATTTGTAGAGCTGGTCAACCTCGCCCACATCCTCCGGATCGGGCTCTGGCGGCACCGGAATCGCCAGCATTCTGACAACCCACGCGATTGTCCGAAAGATCACGGCCGCAAGAACGCCGGCAAAAGCGAGCTTTAGCATATGGCGTCAGTCCAGACGTTCGATGATCGTGGCGTTGGCCAGACCGCCACCCTCGCACATGGTCTGCAGACCATAACGACCTCCTGTCCGCTCCAACTCGTTCAGCAGGGTGGTCATAAGCTTGGTCCCCGAGGCACCCAATGGGTGGCCGAGAGCGATCGCCCCTCCATTCACATTCGTCTTTTTCAAGTCAGCCCCGGTTTCGCGCTGCCATGCAGCGACGACCGTGGCAAAGGCTTCGTTCACTTCGAACAGATCGATGTCGTCGATCGTCATCTCTGCTTTTTCTAGAACCTTCCTAGTCGCGGGAATTGGGCCGGTCAGCATCGTGATCGGGTCGGTTCCCGCGAGAGCGAACGTGTGGAAGCGGGCACGTGCCTTGAGACCTAGACACTTGGCTTTCTCTGCAGACATGATCAGCACCGCGGAAGCTCCGTCACAGATCTGCGACGAGTTGCCGGCGGTGACAACTCCACCTTCCTTGAAAACTGCAGGAAGGCCAGCGAGTCCCTCAAGTGTGGTTGTTGGACGGATGCCCTCATCTCGACCGGCCATCTCGATTGATCCGTCGTCCTTGGCGACTCGGATCGGAACGATCTCATTCTCAAACCGGCCTTCTTCGGTGGCCCGATTCGCCCGCACGTGCGATTCGTTCGCTATCGCGTCAATCTCTTCTCGAGAGATTTTCCACTTGTCTGCGATGAGTTCTGCAGAGATACCTTGCGGTACGATTCCGTCGTCGTAGCGTCGCAGCATCATTGGGCCGAAGGGTTTGCCCGGGCCATCCATGTTCGAACCCATGGGCACCCTTGTCATCGACTCGACGCCAGCAGCGATCACGATGTCATAAGCACCGGCAATCACACCTTGTGCAGCAAAATGGGCAGCCTGCTGGCTAGAACCGCACTGCCGATCTACCGTTGTGGCGGGAACAGTCTCCGGGAAATCGGCGGCAAGTACGGCGTTCCGGCCGATGTTCAGACCCTGCTCCCCAAGCTGTGAAACACACCCAACAATGACGTCGTCAATAAGCGCTGTATCGAGTTGGTTGCGTTCGCTCAAAGATTTCAGTACCTCGGCGAGTAGATCGACAGGGTGCCAATCCTTGAACTGGCCTCCGCGCCTCCCACCAGGTGTGCGGACGGCGTCAACGATGACTGCGTCAATCATGTGAGCTCACTTTCGTTGCGCAACAATGGTGGCGCCCTCGTACGGACGATAGCCATGGCTACGTCGGCGTCTGGCCAGCGAACTCACCGTTTTCTTAGGTGTTGCTCGTCTGTCCCTACGAGTGGAGACGATCGGATTCGAACCGACGACCCCCTGAATGCAAATCAGGTGCTCTGCCAGGCTGAGCTACGTCCCCGAGGGTTAGATGATTCTACTCCCCACCCCACGAACTCCGATCGCACCCGCAAACAGGTCGACCTTTCCACCTTCCGCGTGGATTCGGGAAATGGTATGCTCACGCTTCCTTTGGGCCCATGGCTCAGCTTGGTTAGAGCGCATCCCTGATAAGGATGAGGTCCCTGGTTCAAATCCAGGTGGGCCCACGGCTACGCCTCAGGAGGCGTTGGGAACCCCTTCGGCGCTCGGCGGCGCCAGGGGGTTCCTTGGAGGAATCCTCCGGATTCTCCATACCAAAGGTTCGGCGCAGACTGCGAGTCCTCCCGACCGCCGTGTGCGGGATCCTCACCAACGGCTAGGTCCACCCTTTAGAATCCTTCCGGCCTCGGACCCGACTAGCTGCCGATTATTGGGCTGCGGAGTGCTGCGAGTACGACGAACCAGCTACCGACGATGATCAAGATGTACCCGCTTGATCGTTTCACGGTTGAGCCGGTGGAGCGCACCGTCCGCAGTACCTCGGCGTTTAGGAACGACACCGCCACTGAGCTGCCGACGAGCAGCGTCACAAACACCACTGCGGCAGTGCCAAAGCCGACCGTTGCTTGGGTAGCACCGACCGTGAGGGATTGAGCTGCCAGACCGGCAAGCAGCGGCCCGGTTCAGCCAAACCCCGCCAGCAGGTACCCGAACCCATAGAGGACGTCGCCCTGAGCTGCGCTCTTGACACGCGATGGGGCGAAGGTTTTCCCCGCCGATCGCGCAACACTATCGAGCCACGGCATCCGAAATCTGACCAGCCGGGCCTGGCGAAGCCCGAAGGCAACAAGCGTTGCACCGACGGCGAACCTAAAGACTCGCCCTGTGACGCTGTCGAACGCAACGACCGACGTTAAGGCGGTGCCCCCACCTGCAACAACAGCGGCGACCACGCCAAGGAGCGCCGCGGCGCCTATACCGACGCGAAGAGCGCTGAGGACCGCAGCGCCCCGCGACTCGGTCGACTTCCTGGTGAGAAACGTCAGGAGCAGCGGGAACGAACACGGCGAGAAGAAGGCCGCAAACCCCGTGACGGCGCCCAGAGCAACGACGCCGACGCCGGTATCTCGGTCGGAGCCGGCAAACGCCACAAAACCCACGTATCCAGCTATCCCGACGACCATGACACCTAGAGCATTTGCGGCAAACCGGACCCGTGTTTTACGAAGCACCTGGGAGTCTTTCGATGTCATGGTCTGTCGTTGCCTGATGTCATACCAAGACCGTAACCGTTCGACCCGCTCGAATGTCAAGGAGCGAAATGACCTGGTCCAGACCGCCTCAAATCCGGGCCACAGCCCTCGTTGTCGCGCTTCGAACGCGTTAGCGCGACAACGCTACGTTTGGATTGTCTCGAGCGTCGCTAGTCCGTGGAATACCAGCGACTTCGTGTAGAGATGTTTACGGCTCGCCGCATACCGTTCGAGCCACCGATCAGAGGTCCACTTCAAGCCTCGACTTGCGGTTGCCCGCTACCACACGTGCACCATGGCGTTACGGAGACGGCCGTTCGACCCAGTCGGAAGCGTCGCAACCGCTGCGGACGGATCGCCAACACCCGTGGGTGTCAGCACCACAAGCTCATTATCGGGTTTGAGAACCCGAAGCGCTTCGTCAACGAGTGGTCCGGGGTCGTCGAGCAGGAACAACACCGAACACAGACACGCGGCGTCAAACGAATCTTCGGCGAACGGAAGAGGCTCGCCTTCGTGCGAGAGGATTAACGAAGTCTGGACTCGGTCCAGCTTCTTGGCCGCCCGGGTCCGGTTCCGATGTCCAAGACCCGTGACCTCTGTGGCAGGCCGGCAAACTGATCAAGCACTGGATCCAAAAAGGCTTCGTACCAGGGTTCGTCCACAGCTCGAACTAGTGGGGAAAATGCCATCAGGCATCGACCGTCGCGGCATCGGACGAAGACATCTTGTCGGATGCCGGACCGGAGACATACCGGCCAAGGATTGTGACAAACACCACCGGCAAAAACGCGGCCGTCGTCACCTGCGCAATCGTGACTGCTCCGGCGAACAGATAAACCACGGTAGCTACCCAGTCGATGGCCTGGACACCGATCATCGCCCGTATCCATGTCATGTGGGGCTCCGGGTTGCGAGCAGCGAAGAACATCCCATATGAAAAGCCAAGAGCCCGGGCGCTAAACATGGCGAACAGCCAATTGGTCCATTCGGGGGCATCACTGAACCCGACCATCGCGGCGAATAGGCCTGGAACAAGGAACACGAGGCCGAGCACAAGTTGCACGGCTCCGATTACAAATAGCGTACGTTTCAAGCCAGTCATAGCGACTCCAAATAGCTTATCTAGAGCTTATGTTGATGTAGTTTTGGCATTTGAGATGACCGTCGCGATGGACGGTCCGAATTGCGGTTTAGCTCTTCGAAATGCCGGCGATCGTAACCTCCTCCAGGCTCAAGCGCATGACCCGCTCTGCGTCGCCCAAGGCCCGACGGAGGGCGGCTTGACGCCGTGTCGGCGTCGTACCTTTGACTCGCGGGGCAGAATCCGTGCGAAACAGAGGCAGATCCCTTTCGATCGCATCGACAACCGCCAACAGAGTCACCTCGTCCGGTGGTACCGCAAGTCGGACTCCGCCGCGGGCCCCCTCACGAGTTTCAATGACCCCGGCTTTGTGCAAACTCCGCAGCAACCTCGCCAAGCTGGGTGCCGGGATATCGAGGTCCTTTGCAAGACGGCTCGTGGGGACAAAGTCGAACTCTCCGAGCTGTACTTTGTCTGCCACATACACCGTTGCCAGCATTGCTTGCCACACCCCCAACGAATAGCTCATGACTTGGCTCCGCGTTCTTTAACTACGTCAACTATATATTGAGTTACAATATATTGTCAAGAGTTGACCGCCACAAGCGTTGTGGACCAGCCGCAGATCCACAAAGCGGCGGCAGTGCGTAGCGCGTCGGTACAAACTCGGTTTGTCGTACCAGTGTGCGACTATTGGAGCGTGAAAGGCGTAGCGTCATGAAACGAGTCACCCCATGAACCAAATCACCAGCGTTCTCGCAGTGGCGAGTATCGAATCCGAGCTACCCCTGTGGAGAGATCGGCTTGGGTTCGACGTCACAACCGTTGTCCACCATGAGGGTGTCATGGGATTCGCGATTCTTCAGAGAGGCACAGTCGAGGTAATGCTGCAGTCCTTCGCCAGTCTCGACGCCGATGTCGGTGACGTTGGGGGAAAAGCGTTGCGGGGTCTGTCGATGCTGTTCATCAAGGTGAAAGACCTTGATGTTGCCCGCTCGCGGTTGACAGATACTGACATCGTCATGGAGGAACGAACCACGTTCTACGGGGCGAGAGAACTCGGGGTTCGCACCGCCTCCGGACACTTCGTCGTGCTCGCAGAATTCCCGGGCGAGGACTGACCCAGAACCGGGGCGCCAGAGATCCACACGAACAAGCCGTAGATGTCGGATCGTAGAATGCGGTCCGGGCCGGTCAGGAGACACAGTGCCACCGTCGTATCACATGACATCTGATGAATTTCGTCGTCACGGGAAACGTATGGTCGATTGGATCGCCGACTACATGGACTCGGCGGGTGACTACCCGGTTCTCAGCAGGGTCGAACCAGGATGGGTCGGATCACAGCTCCCCGACGCGGCCCCACAACACGGGGAGTCGTTTGACGACATCATGGACGACGTCGACCGCATCATCATGCCGGGCATCACTCACTGGCAGTCGCCAAATTTCTTCGCTTACTTTCAAGCAAATGTATCGGGACCATCGATCCTGGGCGAGCTGTTGTCCGCCGGTCTCGGTGTCCAAGGAATGCTCTGGGCAACCAGCCCAGCTTGCACCGAAGTCGAAACGCGGGTGCTCGATTGGCTTGTCGACATGATGGGACTACCGCAGGGATTTCTCTCGACCGGCAAAGGTGGCGGAGTCATCCAGGACTCGGCGTCGTCAGCGGCACTCACTGCGTTGATCGCAGCCAGAGAGCGGGCAACCAACCAAACATCGAACCGTATAGGCACCATGGGGAACCTCGTGGTGTATGTGTCGGAACACACCCACTCGTCACTCGAAAAGGGGGTCCGTGTCGCGGGCCTGGGAGACGCACAGCTACGCACTATCAGCGTCGATGCTGACCACGCAATGGATACTGAACACCTGGCAAAACAAATCGCTGCAGACAGGGCCGCTGGTCTCACTCCGATCATGGTCACGGGCACACTCGGCACAACGTCGTCGAACGCAATGGACTCGCTTTCATCTATCGGCGAGATCGCGAACCGAGAAGGTCTTTGGTTCCACGTCGACGCCGCAATGTCCGGAACCGCAATGGTGTGCCCCGAGTTCCGTCATCTCATGAATGGTGTCGAACTCGCAGACTCGTACTGTTTCAACCCGCACAAATGGATGTTCACTAACTTCGACTGCACAGCCTTCTACGTGAAGGACCGCGGGGATCTCATCAATTCTCTGACTGTGCTCCCGGAGTATCTCCGTAACGAAGCCACAGAGTCGGGAGCCGTCATTGACTACCGCGACTGGCAGATCCCCCTTGGTCGCCGGTTTCGGGCACTCAAGCTGTGGTTCGTCATCCGTCACTACGGTGTCGAAGGAATCCAGCACCACATTCGTGAGCATGTTGCATGGGCGCGATCGTTCGCCGACCGCATTGTGATGCATCCCGACTTCGAACTCTCCGCCCCACTCCCGCTTAACCTCGTGTGTTTTCGTCACACCGGTGGAGACGACATCAACCAACACATCATGGACACCCTCAACAATGACGGTGAGATGTACCTCACCCACACCAGGCTCAACGACCAGATCGTATTGCGGATGTCTATTGGGGGGACGAACACCACAGAGTCAAACGTCGTTTCAGCCTGGGAACGCATCGTCGAAGTGACCGACCGGGCTGCCCTGTAACACGCCGTTACACGCCGCCTACCCGTGTTCAGGCATTGTTCATTATCTGTTCACGGCTTATTTGCTGGTCATTCTCGGCGGTTTCGATACGCTCGAAAGTGTAAGTCAAGGCGTCCAAAGGAGACACAAAATGCGCCGAATTCTGTCACTTCTCGCAGTCGGAGTCATGGTCGTTGCCATGGCCGTTCCTGCGTTTGCAAGCAAGTCCCCACGCGATGGAAACGGGGATCTTTTACGCCCCGTCGTGTACGTTGAAAGCCAAGGCCTGTTCTATGACTCGGTCGTTCTGACGGACCTGCCGATGCCGGGCAACTTCCAACAACTCTTTCCTGAGGATGGTCCTGACGGCACTCTCCTCACCGAGTTTGGACCTGGTGATCAGGGTTACGTAGGTGGCCGCTGGTGGGTCGACGTAACCGGTGACGGTGTAATGAACGAGGGCGACGCGTTCTTCCTCTGTCCTCTGCAGGGCCCGGGACGCACTTCGGCTTAGCAGTTACACAACCAAACAACTGCTCGGACCCGGAGAACCGCAAAACGTTTCCTCCGGGTCCGAGCTTTTTGCCCACTAGGGGTTACGCTTCAGATACACGGTGATGATCCACCTCGGAGCCACCAACTGGGGTCTAGGCCTAACCTGCACACATGACAGCAAACGATCCGTCCCATGTCTGGGAACACGTCCGTGGTTGGGCCACGATGCGGTCGTTTGTCTACTACCAGCGCGAGAACTTCCTTCCACAAGGAATCGTCACCGGTCGAGATGTAGTCGATTACTCCGCGGGCCTAGGAGACCTCTCGTCCTACGCCGCAACGCTCGGGCCGCGAAGTCTGCTCGCAACCGCACCTGAACCACACGCCCCGCGACCCGCTGCTCTCCCACAACGCGTTCGTTGGCAACCCGGTGTCGGGGCGACGCACATATCCCGCGAACTCGGCACTTCGTCGGCTGACGTGATCCTTGCCCGCATGGTGATCCAATTCCCGACTGTCGAACAAGACGCTGTTGACGTCGATGCCATCCTCGAGCAGATGCACACGGTGCTTCGTGACGACGGCTCAATTGTCGTTACCACCCACGCCCATTTCTCACTACCCCGATTTGAGGGCGACCACTCGCACGTAGCTGACCACCTCGCAGCGGTTGGTGCCGACGTTGCGCCCCTCATCGACGACTCAAACGGTTTCACCCGCGGTGTAGCCCAGGAAACAGCGGGTCTTATCGAACTGATTCGTTACCTCGACTTGCCACCCCGCGAAGGTCCGTTCGGGCGGACTGGTTTTGGCTTGAAAATTCCCATGTTGGTCAATTCGTTTATTCGCGCCGGGTTCGACATCACAAGCGTCGAGGTGATCGAACCGTTCACGTTCCCAATCGGGCTGCAAGCTGCCGTCGCCGCCGGCGACTCAGATACTGTTCAGCTCGGGAAACAAGTTATGGCGATCAAGCGACGGTATCTGACGTTGCCCGCGGCCAGCGACCCCTATCAGAGACCACACATCCTCGCCTCGATGATCGCCGAGATTCGCAAACTCATACCGATCACGACCGTGCCGATTGTTCGCGTCTGTGCCACCAAGAAATAGCATGCAGGATCCGTTCATCACGTCCTTAGAAAACGATGGGCGGCTGATAGATGCAGCCCTAGACAGGGTATCGGAAAACGCGGCCGTGCCAACGTGCCCCGATTGGACTGTTCGAGATCTCATCCTCCATTTGGGATCAAAACACATTTGGGTCGCTGAGCTGTTACGACAGAAGTCCTCCGAAGCGCTGCGACCGTCATCGCACAGCCCGCAGGAGTCGGAGTCTCTCCGTGAGTGGTATCGCAACGCCAACCAGAGACTCCGCGAAATGCTTGCAGCCACTTCGCCATCTACACCGGTCTGGAACGTCACTGGAGACAACGTTGCCGGTTCGTGGCGGAGGCGTCAGGCGCACGAAACCGCGATCCACCGCTTCGATCTTGAGCACGTCACCGGTCGAGCAAACGACATTGACGAGATCCTGGCGGAAGCGTTTATGGACGAGTTCGGACTCTTCCTACCTTTTCTTCGTGAGTTCCGCGATGCACCTATTCCCGACAGAGACATCGTGCTTTCCACGCCTGAGAGTTCGTGGACACTTGAAGCGAACACCGGCGAGATCACCAACGGCCCGGCGCTCACGAATGCCGATGTTGTCGGATCGGCGAGCGCGCTGGTGCTTGCGCTGTGGGGACGCCCGCAAGACGCCGATGTACGGAGCCCGGAGCTACTAAAACGCTGGATTGTCGACTGGTAGCAACGGTAACGAGATCACTGCTCGGCGAGTCCCGCAGCCAGTCGGTCAGCCATCGCCGCAATGACGGTGGGTCCAACACCGCAGCAGCCCCCGATGTGTGTCGCGCCCTCGTCGACCCACCCGAATACGATGTCCACGATGCGCTCGGTCGTCAGGTCGCGGCGCTTGCCGCGCGGTGACGGCGCTTCGAACGACCAATCCTCAGGGACGGGCTCGAGCATGTTCGGATATCCACCTGTCGCTACCGGGAGGCTTGCAACGGACCGGATCGCGGCGGTGATAGCTTCCGGCTCTGAACAGTTGAACAGCACCGTGTCAACACCGAGGTCCTTCATCGCGCTTACGGCTTCGGACGCAGGCTCTCCGCTCAAGAGTGCGCCGGATCGGTCACCGCTGAGAACAAACGCGACCCACGTTTCTCGCCCGGTTTCAGTCGCTGCGGTGACCGCTGCTGTCGCCTCCCGCACACTTGACATGGTTTCGCATAGAAACAAGTCGGGGACGTCGCCCATTGCTTCGACAATGCGCCGATAGGAGAATAGATTTTCATCGTCGGGTCCGACGAGATCGGGTCGGTACGAGTGACCGAGCGGCGCAAGAGATCCCGCAATACGAACGTCACCAGCGGTATCGCGCGCTTCTTCCGCGAGCTTCATTGCGGTCTTGACCAAATCCTCTACGCGGTCCCCCAAATCTTCAAGCGCGAGCAGGTTGGGCACGGTCGCGTACGTGTTGGAGCTGATGACATCTGCTCCAGCTTCGATGAATGACACATGGCACGCACGTACGACATCGGGAGCATCAAGCAATGCAGCAGCGGACCAGATCGTCGGTGGAAGCACCACCCCGGCTTCCTTGAGCGTGGTCCCCATGCCACCGTCGAGCAATGTGACGCTCGTCAATGGAGAGAGTGCATCGGGGTTCAACTGGACTCCTGTATTCGATCGGAAGGACTAAAGACGGCCTGCGTCAGTGACGCGGCGGAGAAACTGTTGCGTCCGCGGCATTTTCGGGTCTGAAAAGAACTGCGCCGGCGGACCCTCCTCGATGATCGTGCCACCGTCGAGAAAACACACACGGGTTGCAACGTCTCTGGCGAACCCCATTTCGTGCGTGGCGAATATGAGAGTCATGCCGTCGGTTATGAGGTCACGCACAATGCCAAGCACCTCACCGACGAGTTCGGGGTCGAGTGCTGCCGTTATTTCGTCGAGCAACAAGACTTCGGGTTCGGTGGCGAGTGCGCGAACGACCGCGACCCGCTGCTGCTGGCCACCGGACAAGCGATCGGGGTACTCGAGAGCCTTGTCAGAAAGACCGAAGCGCTTCAGCAGTTCAACGGCGTGTTCCTCAGCCTCTTCCTTACTCTTGCCGTGGACGCGTCGAGGACTCAATGTGATGTTGTCGAGGACCCGCATGTGGGGGAACAGGTTGTAACTCTGGAATACGATGCCTACGTACTGGCGCACCAGGTTGGGATCGGTTTCAGGTCGGGTAACAAGTTCACCGTCAAGATAGATCGCTCCGGCGTCGATACGTTCGAGCAAGTTGATACAGCGCAGGATCGTCGATTTTCCCGACCCGGATGAGCCGATGAGGCAGACAACGTCATGGTTGGCCACGGAAAGATTGATCCCCTCCAGCACCTTTTTATCGCCAAAGGACTTATGCACGTTGTCGAGTCTGACGCGATCGCTCATTGCAGACCCTTCGTGCGCGCCCGGCGATCGCGAGCGGTGTACCAATCAGCGAAACGCGCCACCGGAACGCTGACGATCAAGAACAACAACGCAGCAACAAGCAGACTGGTGTAGTTGAAGGTCCTGGCCTTGTAGATCTCGGCTTGTCGAACGGCCTCGCGCACACCAAGGACGGAGATGAGTGCAACATCCTTCTGAAGACTGACCAGCCCGTTGAGCAGCGCAGGAACGACGTTTCGGATGGCCTGAGGCAGAATCGCGAACCGCAATGCCTGCCACTGGCCCAGACCCAACGCCCTGGCTGCGGCTCGTTGCGATTCGTGGACGCTCTCAAGCCCGGACCGATACACCTCTGCTGTGTACGCCGAATAGCTGAGCACGAGGGCGGTGACACCCCAGAACATTGCGCCGTTCGGCACGCCCGGCAAATCAAGTGCTGGAATCCCGAAGCCCAAGAGGAACAACACAAGTATGAGTGGGACACCGCGAAACAGGTCGATGTACACGATCGACAATACCCGCAGCGGCGTAAAGGCTGGTCCCCGAAAAACTCT
The DNA here is from genome assembly GCA_022562055.1 of Acidobacteriota bacterium. Taxonomy (NCBI): domain Bacteria; kingdom Pseudomonadati; phylum Acidobacteriota; species Acidobacteriota bacterium. The sequence goes on from JADFQA010000014.1 coordinate 22,602, forward strand.
GAGGACCGCGACCAGTAGTGCAAAGCTGAGGATGAGCACCTCGGCGATCACGAACATTCGCATGTCCAGCCAAAACGCACCCACGATGTCGGGGAAGGACAATTTGAAGTGTTCCCAATTCAAGAACTGGTTTTGGACCTTCGGCCAGGCATCCGAATTGACTACGACCACGACGGTCAACACCACGAAAAGCACCGTCGACCCGAAAGCGACAAGCGCCCCCCGCGATCCAGATTGGCCTAAAAGACCGCTGAACCGGCCCGGTTTCTTACGCGAAACGAACCGCGAGCCGGCAGAAGTCTTAGAGACTTCTGCCGGTTCACGAGTGTTCGTATCGGTCATCCCTGACGGTTAGGGCTTAATGACAGTGATGTCGCCAGCCTGGTTGAGCCACTGTGTCTCAATCTTGCCGAGAGTTCCATTCGCATCGAGGGCGTCGAGAGCCTTGTTAACACAAGCAACAAGATCAGACCCCTCCTCAAACAGGAGACCCAGCTCCTCAGGCGCATTATCAAGACCCGGCAGAATTCCGACGATCTCTGAGCCCTCGATTTCGACCGCAGTGATGTAGTACGCCGACGGCAGATCGAATACCAGCACATCAATCTGACCAGCCTCAAGCGCCGACTTGGCGTCAACATTGTCGTCGTACACAGCAGCAGCTGTCGTCGGTTTGATCACATCGTCGATGTAACCGAGACTCGTCGTGCCGATCGCGGCGCCAAAACGAAGGCCCTTCAAGTCAGCAATGGTCGCGTTCGCTGGAACGATGCCCGCGCTGAACGCAACAAGCGCTTGTTTTGCGCTGTAATACGGACGAGAAAAATCGACAATCTCATCGCGCTCAGCGGTTATGGAATACTGCTGAATATTGAAGTCGTAGTCTTTTTCGCCACCAGCGATGGCCGAGTCAAAATCGGTGCGGACCCATTCGACGTTCGAGATCCCCATTTCGGTTGCGAGTGCATACACAATGGCGCTCTCAAATCCCTTACCATTGCTGGGGTCGTCGTCTTCCATCCACGGTGGGAACACCGGCTCGCCGGTGGCGACCGTAAGAGTGCCTGCACTCTTCAGGGCTAGGTCCTCGACGCCGCAAGCGACGTTGTCGCCGGCATCACCCGAGGTCGCGTCGTCCGAACTCCCACAGGCAGCACCCACCAGCGCGAGCACTGCAATGAGGCTAATAAATGTCCTCTTCATTCCATTCCTCCACAATCAGGATTGACCACCACTAAACATGCACTGCTTGGTGATGGGAAATACTAAATTAGTATGGTCCGTCTTCAGACAAATCCACAGACGAGTGGTGTACACACCGCCCCAGGAGTGAGAATGTTTTCAGACTTTAAGGTGGCCGACATCTCCCTCGCCGACTTCGGTCGCATGGAGATCGAGCTGGCCGAAACCGAGATGCCGGGGCTGATGGCGATACGGGAACAATACGGTCCCGACAAACCGCTGGCTGGAGCGCTTATCGTCGGCTCCCTTCATATGACGATCCAAACAGCGGTTCTCATAGAAACCCTCGCCGAACTCGGTGCGGATATCCGATGGGCATCGTGCAATATATTTTCCACACAGGATCACGCCGCGGCGGCCATCGCCGTTGGAAGCAACGGCACGTCAGAACATCCGCAAGGAATACCCGTGTTCGCCTGGAAAGGCGAAACACTCGACGAGTACTGGTGGTGCATTGAGCAGACGTTTCGCTGGTCAGAGGGTGTCATCCCTAACTTGATCCTCGACGACGGCGGGGATGCGACCATGGCAGCCATCCTTGGCCAACGGTACGAGGCAGATGGTTTGGCCGCTGCCGACACGGCCGAATCTCCCGACGAGATCGCCCTGCTTGGGATGCTGACTCGTGTTGCAGAACAAGATGGTGCGTTCTGGAGTTCCAAGACAGCAGCAATCAAAGGTGTCACCGAGGAGACCACGACGGGCGTGCACCGCCTCTATCAGTTGGCCGAAAACGGGCAACTCCCTTTCCCGGCAATCAACGTCAATGATTCTGTCACGAAATCGAAGTTCGACAATATTTACGGCGTGCGCCACTCGGTCGTTGATGGCCTCAACCGAGCTACCGATGTGATGATCGCCGGCAAGCTCGCCCTGGTGCTGGGTTACGGCGATGTCGGCAAGGGAGTGGTTAAAGCTCTACATGGGCAGGGCGCGCGAATAGTCGTCACTGAGATCGACCCCATTTGCGCGTTGCAAGCCTCTATGGACGGCTTTGGTGTCGTACTTCTCGATTCCGTCGTGGATGAGGTGGATATTTTCATAACCGCAACCGGGAACAAGGGCATCATCACCCTTGAGGACATGGCAAAAATGAAACACCGTGCAATCGTAGCGAACATTGGACATTTCGACAATGAGATCCAGGTCGAGGAACTCATGAACCACCCCTCAGTTACGCGACGTAACATCAAGCCGCAGGTCGATGAGTTCATCTTCGACGACGGTCACTCGATAATCCTGCTCTCCGAAGGTCGCTTGATGAATCTCGGCAACGCAACCGGCCACCCAAGCTTCGTCATGTCGTGCAGTTTCTCCAACCAGGTGCTCGCCCAGATCGAGTTGTTCCAAAACACCGATAGTTATGAAGTTGGCGTCACAGTCTTGCCGAAGCATCTCGACGAACTCGTCGCTCGATTCCATCTTGACTCGCTCGGTGTCGAACTCACCGAACTCTCCAAGGAACAATCCGAATACCTCCAGATCCCGATCGACGGACCGTACAAACCCGACCACTACCGGTACTAACGCGAGGCGGCCCGGGTGTTGTACATCGACGGTACCTGGCGGGCCGCGTCAAGCGGCGCGACATTTGCAGTCTCAAATCCAGCAACTGGAGAGATCGTTGGAACGGTCGCCGATGCAGGCGGAGCCGATATCGACGCCGCTATCGAGTCAGCTACACACGCATTTCCGGCCTGGTCGCAGGCGACCGCCGGCTTCCGGAGCAGAATTCTGCTCGACGCATACCTGCTGATGCTGGAGCGCAAGGAACATCTTGCTCGACTGATGACCGAGGAGCAGGGCAAACCTCTCAAAGCGGCCCGTAACGAGGTGCAATAAGCTGCAGACTTCCTGCTGTGGTTCTCAGAAGAAGCAAAACGTGTCTATGGCACAACGATTCCGGCGCCTAGGCCAGACCAGCGATTCATCGTCTTACGCCAGCCGGTTGGGGTTGTTGGCGCAATCACACCATGGAACTACCCGATATCGATGGTCACACGCAAGGTTGCGCCAGCATTGGCTGCCGGGTGCACAATCGTGCTCAAACCAGCAGAGCAGACACCGCTGTGCGCAATAGAAGTTTTCGAAATCCTGAAGGAGGTCGGCCTTCCCGTCGGTGTCGCTAACTTGATACCCACGTCCGACCCGATTCCTGTGGGACTCGCGTTCACCACCGCTCCTCGAATCGCCAAAATCACGTTCACTGGTTCGACCGAAGTTGGCAAAATGTTAGCCACCCAGGCCGCACCAAACCTGAAGCGTGTGTCATTGGAACTTGGCGGCCATGCACCATTCATCGTGTTCGAGGACGCAGACCCGGTTCATGCGGCCAAGGGTGCCGGCCTCGTAAAGTTCCTCAACACCGGCCAGGCGTGTATTTCCCCAAACCGGATGTATGTGCACCGATCGATCGCCGACACATTCATCGAGACGCTCACCCAACGGACAGCGGCTCTGCGGGCCGGAAACGGACTCGATGACGGCGTATCAATTGGACCCCTCATCGACCAGTCCTCCATCGACAAGGTGCAACGCCATGTCGATGACGCTCTCGGCAAGGATGCAATACTCCGAACAGGAGGTCACCGCATCATGACCGGCGGTCTGGATCGGGGGTTCTTCTTTGAGCCGACGGTGCTCAGCGCGGTTACCGACGATATGGCTATAGCGCACGAAGAAACGTTTGGACCCGTTGCCGCGGTGTTCGTGTTTGACGATGAGGACGCAGTCATCGCCGCTGCGAACGATACGGTGTACGGACTTGCCGCATACGTCTACACAAACAACCTCTCGCGAGCTATGAAGGCGTTTGAAGCGCTGCGTTTTGGAATTGTCGGCATCAACGACATCAACCCGACCGCCGCCGCTCCATTTGGCGGTATGAAACACTCCGGTGTCGGGCGAGAGGGTATTGCAGAGTATTTGGAGACAAAACCGGCGGATTTTCCATCTAAAACCATGTCCATTGATCGTTCTGGCGTCCTGGCACGGCACCGTAGGTGTGGTGCCAGGACGCCAGAACGATCAAGGTCTTACCTGCGGGCGAGATTATGCATTTGACGTCTCGCTGCCTGAAGTCGATCCGCCATAATTTCAGCGACCCGTCCAATCACGTGATACCCCAAGGCAGTGTCCTCTTCAAACTTCTGTCGCAACGTCGTGGCTTCGAATGCAAAGCAGCGCACCTGAGTCTGCGCCACGGCATTGAACTGCCACACGTACGGAGAAAAGAGCCATGACCAGCCGAGCGCCGACCCTTCGGAGATCGTCTGCACGCGCCGAGCATGCGATCTGCCAGTATCGACCTGCAGTGCTACGACTCCCGTGCGGATGAGATAAAAAGACTCGGCCGCAGCACCAGACTCGAAAAGGATCTCGTGTGGTGCAAACTCAACTGCCGTGACCAGAGCCGCGAGAGAGGCTATGTCCTGAGTCGAGAGTCCCTTTACAAATGGGTGCGTGCTCAACTGTTGAGCGAGGCCTGGTAGTGATGAAGCTTCCTGCACGCTTTCCTCCACTTCGGTTAGCTGTACGGTACTCCGCCAACGCACTGATGTCGTTCCCGGCCTTTCGGTAGCTACTGGTCGAGCAGCGGGTGGCGGACATATGCCTGTGCTGACAGCAGAGATGTAGGTAGATACAGTCGAATAGAATGCGTGGTATGACCGAAGTGCACACAGAGACGCCGGTTCCCTACGAACCACACATTGGAGAATCTCGCCAGTATTGGCGCGACATCATTCTAGGTGTGAACGATGGGCTCGTATCGACTCTGTTACTCGTCGCTGCCGTTGTAGGCGGCGGATTTGCCACTCCTGTAGTGCTGTTCACCGCGCTTGCTGGAGCGGTCGCCGGCGCGGTATCGATGGCCGCGGGCGAGTACCTGGCAACCGAATCGCAACGTGAAATCATCGAGGCCGAACTCAATCTTGAACGAACCCATATCCGTGACTACCGCGAGATGGAGGTCGACCAGCTCGCCGACATGATCTCAGACATCGGAGTGTCCCCGGACCGTCTCGACATGGTCGTCGAGGCTCTTAGCGCCGATGATGAAGTGCTGCTCAATTCGATGAAGGTTCTCGAATTCGGCGTCGTCGAATCCGAAATAAGATCGTCTTACAAGGCAATGTTGATTTCTGGGAGCTTGTTTCTTGCCGGATCGCTCACGTCGGTGGTGCCTTTTCTCTTCGATGTCTCACCGTCGCGTGCCCTTGCTGTTGCCGCGACCCTGACCGCACTTGGACTGTTTACCGTCGGGTGGGTGAAGGCTGGCGTGACAAAGCGAAATCAGATCGTCGACGGCTTTGGCAACCTCCTCATCGCAGGACTAGGCGGCGTGTTGGCATTTTTCATAGGCGGGGTACTTCAAAACCTTATCGGCTAGTTGCCCAGGTTTCATCGGCTCCGCTCTGCGCGGTCAGAAATCGATGCCCTTCATGGCTCGAATACCCTGCTGATAAGCGTGTTTTACATTCTGCATCACGGTCACAGTGTCAGCAAGATCGACGAGCGCATCGGGTGCGTCACGACCGGTGAGGATCACGTTGACGTGCTCGGGTCGGGTGGCCACGATCTCGACGACGCGATCGAGGTCTACCCATCCCCAGGTCAGCGGGTACGTGACCTCGTCGAGAATAACGAGCGAGTACTCCCCCGATGTGATGACCTCTTCAGCCTTAGCCCACGCCTTGAGAGCAATGGCGGCGCTTTCGTCGAGGTCGTCAGAGTCCCAGGTGAACCCGTCACCGATCGCCCACCAGTCGACACCCATCTGTTCCGCAGCCTTCTGTTCGCCGGTCGCCCAGTTGCCAGACTTGAGAAATTGGACAACTGCTACTTTCCATCCACGCGCCACCGAGCGAAGCATTACACCCATTGCCGCTGTGGACTTGCCCTTCCCATCACCCGTGTTGAGCATCACAAGCGATGGTGCCCGTCGCAGTTCACGGGTGGGATCATCGGTAGGTGGGAGTTCTGTCACTCAACGTCTCCTGGTCGTGCAGGCACGAAATCGACTATCAAACGTCTCGCGAAACCGAGCGCCGCCACGGGACAACCACCGGATGGTCGTCGTCGTCGCGAAGGATACGGACGTTGGCGCCGTAATGCTCGCTGATCAGCTCCGTTGTCAGTACGTCGCTTGCGGTCCCCTCAGCCACAACGACACCGCGGGCCAGCAGAACCAGAGTGTCTGCAAACTGCCCAACCAAGGTGAGGTCGTGCATTGTTGAAATTACGGTGAGCTGCTTGGTCAGCCGCAGATCATCGATCAAATCCAGGACGTCTTGTTGGTGACCGATATCGAGAGCTGTCGTCGGTTCATCGAGAAGCATGAGCGGAGCCTGCTGTGCTAGAGCTCTCGCAAGAATCACACGCTGAGCCTCTCCTCCAGACAGTTCGGTGACACGACGCTGCCTGAAATCCACGAGGTCGAGTGTCGTAAGAACGTCCGAAACGATGTTAAGGTCGCTTTTCCCCTCTGTTCCAAAGTACGAGATGTACGGGGTACGGCCAAGGAGCACAAAGTCGGCGACACTCATGCCTTCGGGAAGCTCAGGGGTCTGCGATACATACGCGACGGCACGCGCAAGCGATCGTCGGTCAAGATCACGAATGTCTTCGCCATCGAATGTAATCGAACCCTGATACGGCAAGAGTCTGGCGATCGCGCGCAGCAACGTCGTCTTCCCTGCGCCGTTCGGACCGATGATTCCCAGCCAGGAGCCCGTCGGAACCTGGAGCGATACATCGTCGAGAGCCGGTTCGGCACCGTAGCTCGCTGACAAACCCGCGACACCGACGTTCATAAGATTCCTCCCCTCGAACGACGCAATATGAATGCAAAAAAAGGCGCGCCTGCGAAGGCTGTGATAACGCCGAGGGGTAACTCAGCCGGCGCCGCGACGGTTCGTGCGGCGACATCGGCGACCACAAGAAACGCGGCGCCGAACAGCACCGAAAGAGCGAGCAGCCGACGGTAGCTCGATCCTGCAATAAGTCGCACCGCGTGGGGGACGATGATGCCGACAAATCCGATAAGCCCAGATACCGCAACGACCGCGGCCGTACCGAGGCTCGCAAAGATGACGACGGTCAGTCGCACACGAGAAACATGGATACCAAGGGCCGAGGCTTCCTCGTCACCCAGGGAAATCACATCGAGAAGTCGTCCATGAAACAACACCACGCCGACCGACACGATCACATATGGGAGGACCAGTTGCACCTCCGACCAAGAGGCCGTTTGGAGACCACCAAGGATCCACGAATACACCTCTCGCAACCGCTCGCTGTTGCGCTGCTGTATGTATGTCTGAAGTGCCGTCAAGAATGACGCCACTGCGACACCGGCAAGAATAAGCGTCGTCGCGGTGCGTCCGGAGCGCACGGAGTACCCGACGAAATACGTGAGGGTGACGCCACCGAGCGCCCCGACAAAGGCCGCTAGGGGCAAAATCGTTGACGACAACGCTCCAACTCCCGCAATCGCAAGCGTCGCACCAAGTCCGGCACCGGCGGCGACACCGAGCAACCACGGATCCGCAAGCGGGTTTCTGAACACGCCCTGATACGCTCCACCGGCAACAGCAAGGGTCCCTCCGGCTATTAACCCGAGAACGACACGGGGCAAGCGGACATCGATGAGGATTGCAGATTGCAATTCTGTCAGACCAGTGTCAATTGAGACGCCTGGGAGCCGGTCCAAGACCTCCTTGACAACATCGCCCGTGGCGATATCGATAGGGCCTGACAAAAGGCTGAAGAGTCCCGCAACCACGACCGCCATCACGCCGCCAAACAACCACTTAAACGGCAGATAGCCGGGCCGGGACTCTCCCTTCACCTACGACTCCGCTGTCGCAACGTCGTTCACAACGGCTGCGATTACACGAAGAAGATCGACAACGCGGGGTCCCCACCGAGAAGCAATATCGTCGTCAAGCTCGACCACTCGTCCGCTGATCACGGCGGCGAGGCCGTCCCAGCCGGGGCGTTCAGCAACTGATTCCGCGGACGCTCCGCAACAAATGGTATCGGCGAGAAAGATGAAATCAGGGTTTTGGTCAAGGATCCACTCGCCGGACAGTTGCGGGAAGCCAAACCCGTCAACATCGGCGGCGTCGGCAATGTTGACGAATCCAAGAATGGCATAGACCTCGCCTATGAAGGTCGCGGACGTGGCGGTGTAGAGCTCCGGGCCGAGTTCGTGATAGTACGTGGGTGCGGCCATAACATCTACAAGTCCAGCAACGATCTCATCAATGTCCGCCCGCATACTCGCGACTAGTTCTGACGCCCCATCGATGTTCCCCGTCGCGGTACCGAGTTGTTCGATCTGCGCGAAGACGTCTTCCAAGGTCGCCGCGGACGGAGCAAGCAGCACGGGAATCCCAACAGCCGCGAGCGAAGCGACAAGATCGTTTGGATCGAACGAAACAACCACAAGGTCTGGTTCGTAGGACGCAATTGCCTCGACACTCGGCTGAAATCCGCTCAAATCGGTGACCGGCGCCGACTCCGGGAAAGTAGAAAACTCATCAACCGCTACCACCTGGTCGCCCGCTCCGAGAGCAAACAGCATCTCGGTCGCCGTCGGGGAGATCGAGATAATCCGCGTAGGACGCGTATCCAGAACCACGTCCCCATTTGCAGCCGATAGCGTGACCGGAAACCCGGTGTCAAGATTCGCCGTCGTTGTCGGGCGGGCTGCGGTCGTGGCGACGACCGTTGTCGTAGGGTTTCGAATCGCTACCGTCGTAGTCGACTCTGCGGCTGCTCCCCCGCACGCCACAGCAACAAGCGCCCACAAGATACTCAGGTTTGCAAGACGTCTCTTCATCAAGGTTCCTCCTTCTGTGGAGGATCTTTAATGACTCGCCTCGGATACGGCCCTCTCCTCCGAAACGCAGCATCACCACGGCGAAAGAGGCGACCTGACTAGCCATACGGCATCACAGATGCGGGACAGTGCCGGAATCTCACCGGACTTCGCTCGTTTCGTCGTGCCCAGAACGATCTCTGGGAGCAAACGAAACACTAGCTGGTTTGCAACAAGCCCATGCCCGGCAACTCGAGCCACTGACAGCGTCTGACCGGTCGTCCTAGACGCTCAAATCAGGGATGCGGTGGTCTCCCCGATGAGTCGAGCGTCGCACAGGGCGCGGCGTTCCTCTCCGTCCAATTCAGCTGCCTGGATCGCTGTCCAGAGAGCGCCGATCGTCTCATACCGTCGTGTGGCGAGAGCTGCGACGAACCTATCTGCCAGACGGAGACCTGGTGAGATCGGTATGGCCGATCCCCATCCAACGTATGCCTTCACTCTGCCCCCGGCGACGAGCGCATGGCCGAAGGATTCTCCGTCATCGGGAGCGGCCAAGGTGGAGCAGGCGAAGGCGAGCACGACGCTGACGGGCGAGGTCACCGATCTTGTTCGGTCGAAGTGGTGTGTACGCACGGTCTGATAGCCGTTCCAACCCCTCGCCCGGCCATGGCCCAGATACAGCACAACATCCACACCGCCACAAAGGTCGTCGACAATCGTCGCTCGTGGTGTCACCACAGCTCGGTGGTCACGAACTCGCAGCCCACTCGCCGTCAGTTCGGCTATCCATCGCTCGGCTATTCGCGTGAAGGGTCTCTTGCCCATGGCACATACTGCAAAGGTCGGGTTCGATGTCACGCTGCTTGCACGACATCAATGTATGGCTGCCAGGAACTCCAGTCCGCCTGAGGCCGATTCTCCTCGTATCGACGTACGTAGTAATGCTTGACGATGTTGGCCTGCTGTTCTGGGTTGAAGACCCCAAAGTCACCTTGTGCGGCGTCCAACGCAGCATCTGCGCCGTTCCCATTGGAACTATTCGTGTAGCCGTAGTTGTAGGCATCTGGACCTCCAAGCGCCTCTTCAAGCTGCGCATGAATAGCCTCGACGAGATACAGGGGACCGTTGTTTGTTGCCTGCCACACATGCGTGAGCTCATGAATCAGGGTCGCATCCGTAATGCCGTCGTCAACGTCAAAGTTGATGAGGTTGAACGTGACGAACGCTCTGCTGTTGGGATCCTCTGAAAACCCGTCCTGAACCCAGAAGATGAGATCGTTCACCAGATCGTCCTGGGAGATGTAGACATCAGTGAGATCGATGGAGTCAGCAAACATCAAAACGGCGTTTGCGCGTTCAGATGCCGTCAGCGGCCGGTACGAAGCGATTGTACTGAGGATCGCCGCGAGGGCTACTCCGATCAGACCACCACCAACCTCCCAGATCGCCCCAACGAGAACTTCCATTGCGGTCCCAACCGCGACCAACGCAACGATGATATCGTCGGCGAGCTCAGCAATCGCAGAATTGACCGCACGCATGACGTCAGCAACTGATTGTTCCATTTCGTCGAGCGCCCTCATGACGTGCTCCACAATGTTCGCTGGATCGGCAACTACCTCGAGAAGCAGCTCTGCCAACGTGACGCCGATCGCGAGGGCGCCTTTGAACGCGGCTCCGACGACCTGAATACCGTGTGTCACAACTCGACTCACCAAGTCGGTAATCGCATACCCAGCATCGAGGAGTCCTCCGACGAACGCCTCCACACCTGCAAGGAAATCGTTTTCAAGGTATCCGAGAACATACGTGACTGAATTGCGCAACGCGAACGTTGCTCTACCGATAACCTCGAACACGAGGTCTCCGGTAGCGACAGCCACGTCTTTCGCCCAGCGGTAGACATCGATCAACGCTTCGCCGATGTCCTCCCACGCCTGTAAGACCTGCTGGAGTACTGCAATTGCCTGCCCGCGAGTCCAATCAAGCACTTCCACGAGCTGGGCTCCCGCAAACCGCAGAGCGTTCAGAGTTGCGCGCCATCCGTCACCAACAAAATCTTCGACGACACCCAAAACTGCGTCCAGAATGGCGCCAACCGGTCCGGTTGCCGCAATGATGCCGTTGACGATCCTTCGAAACGCCCAGTAGGTGCTGCCGACTACCTCACCAACAAGCTCCAATACGGCGACTCCCGCACGCATCGCCGCCGCGACGAATTTGACCACGGAATCATATGCCATGGTGCTCAACGTCACGACGAGGTCTCCAACCAGGAGGCCGATTGCAAGAGCAGTTTCCATGAACACCTCAATTGTGTCGAGCGCAGGCTCGGCGAGGACGATTATCAAGCCGGCGAATGTCTCTCCGATTTCCAGAAGTGCGGTGATAACTTTCTGCATGAGATCGAGACCGAGTTGGGCGACGTCCACGATCAGGGAAACGACGCCACCCACAGCGTCGAGTAGCCCGCGCACGGCGGCCTTCACTACAGCAATGGCTGTCGTTGCCATCCACACGACGAAGTCGGCAATCGCTCGCCCAGCGGCAACCGCGATCGCCACGACCTCCCGAACCGCGCCAACTGCGATGTCAGCGACCTCGCCAAGGACATCGGCAACGAGCTGCGCAGCCCCCAGCAACGCAACACCCATCCGAACCAAGAAGTCGGTGCCGCTCACAGCGGCCGCGGCGAGTATCTCACCTATCGACCGTCCGGCTGCCAAGAGTGCCACAGCGAGGTCGGAGAGCGCATCAGCCGCCCAGTTGACAGCATCGACAATGGCGTCAGCGAGCGACCCAACGGCATCGACAATCGACTCAACAGCCTCGCTCAGCGCGTCAACGATGTCCTCAAGTCCATCGGAGATCCAATCAATGAGCCCACCGAGGTTTTCGGTAGCATTTTCAGTTTGGCGCAGCACGGCACCGGCGGTCGCAAGCCAAGTCGTCACATCGCCGAGACTGCCACCGGAGTTCAGAAATTCACCGATCATGAGTTTCGCGTCGGCCGCCGGCAGTGTGCTTACGCGATCAACAAGGAGGACGCCTCCGCCAGCGAGACGTGCAGCTCGAGCGATGGTGTTCATCGCGACCGGTCCCTCAGAAACGGCCCAGGAAACCATCTGCAATAACTCGTCGGCGGTTTGATCGAGGTCGTCGGAAGTGGTCAGTATCCCTCGCGCTAAACGCAGGCCCTTTGTTTGCGAGCCGGACAACGCAAAACCGATAGCCGGGCCGACGTCACCGCTTCCGACGCCAAGGCCGCGGAATGAATCGCCGGCATCATCGTTGGATGCAAAGTTAAGACTCAGAATCTGCGTCGCGGTAACAGCCACGTCAGACACCCCCCAAACTGTTTCCCGGATGTTCACCACGGGGCGACTTCGACATCGCCTGCGATTGAGAACGGCTAGACAACCGCTCGATGATCTCTTGCCTCATGTGACCTCACCATTCCCCTTCATTCGGAATTGTCCCTCCGACGCAGATAACACACGGCGTCTCACAAGAAGACCGCAAGAACGGATCCCAAATACATGATCAGTAAACAAATGGTCACCCGATATTTCGACACCGGAATCCGGGCTGCGACGCGACCGTGTGGAGCCTGCGGGCGCCGACGCGCTACAACAGCCCGAGGGATGGTTAATCTTGTCTCCATGAAGATTCGGCCATCGCTTACGATGTGGGCGGCAATCGCAGTCGCAATAGCCGCCGCGGCATACGCGAAACGACCGGTGCGCCACCCCGATATATCCGGCACTTGGCAACCGGTGGCATCTGCGGCGCAGCGACACTGATATGCGAATCGCAATCGAAGCGACCCAAGAAGTGGGCCGGCGAGCGGCGAGGATCCTCCTCAATGAGTCCTGCCTTGCGATGCTCGGTCTCATCAATCCGGAACATGAACTTGTGGGGCCGCGCATCGAGCGAGTCACAGACCTGTCTTCATACGACGTTCTGGTTACGGACTCAGAGAAACCAATCGGTGCGTTCGAGCGTGCTATCGATTCCGGCATCGATAGTGTGACTTGGCGTGGGGCAGAAGCTTTCAGCTCCGCTATGTCAGACGAGCTTGAGGTGGCTGGCCGCAGTCTTGTCATCAATGCAAACCTTGGAAGGGGCATCGGTCCCGCGCTCGCAGGCCATGAAATTGCTCGCGGTGGGGAGGTCCTCGACGTCGACGTCGCTTGGACGGAGCCGGGAAGGCCACTTCGCCGAGGCACACCCGTGCCGTTTCCCGAGCCTGTCGGGTCAAGGTGGGGCAGAACAGAAGTCGATCAATGGGGCCAGTCAGTCACCGTCGTTCCCGTTCGCGGCGAATGGGCCGCCGCGATGGCTCGAGTGACGACGGCAGGAGGGGACGGCGTCTCCACGAGCGTCGTCGGAGTCTCGGACCATGCCGCCCATCTTGAGGCAATCTCCCTCGCAGCCGCAGCCGCAGCGGCGGCCTCAGGGGCGTATCCCATGGGTCGCCAGGGTGCCGCCGATATTGGCGACGCCTACCTTCATCGAGCGATTGACATGGGACTCGATATCGCGTTCTTCTCCTACAGCCCATAGTTGCCGAGTCCGCTGCGGCGCAACGGACCACCCGATTACCCAACCTGCCTCCCCTTCCGCCACCCGGCATGTTTCCACAGTCAACACCGAACGCGGGTCCTTCAAGCACCAGGCTCCAAGGCCGATAGACAGAGAGAGATCGACCGGCTGGGCGCTACGACGGCGTCGCTAGCCGGCGTCGTCGTTGACAGCGGTGTCACCCGATCACAAAGAACGAACCGGAGATTGATCACGCCGTGAAAAGATCCATTGCTGGAGGGGTCTTGGACTCTGGATTGACGTTGCTGGCGTCCCTCCTAATCTTTTTCTACGCGCAGAGCGTCTTCTCCGACCCGAAAGAACTCGGGTACTTTCCCTTTTTATGGCCGCGGTGTTGCTTGCCGCCACGCTAGTACGCGAACTCATCTACATTCCCGCGCAGAAGAGGGTTCTCCATCTCGAGTCCCCGCACCGGCTGCTGCTGGTCCCGAAGATGATTGGTCTCGAATTCAAGGTTGCGACTGTTACCGCGCTAACAGTGCTTCTTGCCACAGTCTTTCTCTCGTTCGAAGCGGCCGCAGACAACGTGCTTCTCCCGTTCACGATCACGGCCTACCTGGCGGCCGTGTCGCTTCCGGCACAAGAACACTCTCGCCGGATGCTCCACTTAGCCGACTTCCACGCGTCGGCAGTAATAGTCGCAGCATCTCAATTGGTCCTAGCAGTCATCGTGTTGACCTTGGCCTTGCTATTCGACGCACTAACGGCTTGGGTCCCCTTCCTCGCAATAGCGATAATTCGCCTGTCGTCGCTGATAGTGGCGTTTGTCATCGTGGGCACCAAAGTCCGACGACTCGAGCATGTTCCCACCGGTGCCGTCAGCTCTACAAGTGCGGCACTCACCACAAGAGCTTTGATGGTGGATGGTCGCTGGCTGCTTGGTGGCACAGGTCTCATTACCGCGACAAACCTTGTCACTATCGGTGTTGTCGGCGGAATCGCGGGATTCGAAGCAGCCGGCTACGCGGAGGCGGCACGGATTCTGGCTTCGCCGATTCAGGTCCTTGGCATGGGGCTCAATAGTGCACTGTCGCGCCAAGTGCTGGCGGCTGGCCGTGCACGAGATGCCCTGACAGCAAAACGGATCGTTCGAGTCACTTGGGGCGTTCTCAGCGGTGCCGCCGTTGCGTACGGAGCCTTCTCTTTCGGGTTGGGATCGATCACTGCGGTAGTCGATCGATTCCCATCCGCTTTTGAGATCCCGGGTCTGGTGGCAATCTGGGTCGCTTCCTACGCACTTGTGTCCGCAGCTCTCCCTCGCCGCAGTGAACTCATCGGAGCTGACCACGAACAGTCGTTGCTTCGGTCCAACCTGATTGCGGCGAGCGCGCAGCTGGTCGTGGCTGTCGTCTTGGCATCCCTCGGCACCGTGTGGCTTGCGGTCGGTGCCGCTGCCGGACCCCTAGCGCTTGCCTCCCAAGGATTCTCCAATACGCTCGGGTATGGCAGAACGTCCAAGAAGATGCACAACTCCCACGACTCTTTGCCGACAGACATGCCGGCTGTCTCTTGGGCCGAATCCCATTAGGCCGTGGGCGCTGCATCTCATGGCTGGAAGAGTGTCGCGCTCAGCTCCCGGTGACGCCGGAGTACCGACTCGATGTCGATAGTTTGTAGCTGGCCGTGCTCGACAACGCTGCGCCCGTTGATCACTGAGAACGAAACGTTGTTGGGTGCGCACAGGACGAGTGCCGCGATCGGGTCGTGAAGGGCACCGGCATAGGTCGGGGCATTGAGATCGAAGCCGACTATGTCAGCCGCCTTGCCGACCTCGATGGTACCGATATCGTCTCGACCAAGTACTTCGGCACCTCCAATTGTCGCGATCTCGAGACTCCGCATATACGAAAACAACGACCCACCATGCTGTACACGCTGGAGGAGCATCGCTTGGCGGGCTTCGCCCAGCATGTGGGAACCGTCGTTGCTTGCAGAACCGTCAACACCGAGACCTACTCTCGCTCCAGCACTCATCAGTGCAGATATTGGGGCGATACCGCTCCCGAGGCGCATATTGCTCGTTGGGCAATGAGCGACACCAGTGCGGGTCGAACCGATGAGGTCGACCTCGCTGTCGGTGAGCACAACACCGTGCGCCCACCAGACGTCGTCACCCACCCAACCAAGATCCTCTGCGTGAGCCACCGGCTTACGGCCGAAAGTCTCGAGACAGAAGTCCTCCTCGTCCCGAGTCTCGGCAAGATGAGTGTGCATGGTTACCCCGTAGTAACGGGCGAGTGAAGCAGATTCACGCATAAGATCCGGAGTCACCGAAAACGGCGAACAGGGCGCAACCACCACCCGGGTCATCGAAAACGGTTCGGGGTCGTGATGTTCTTCAATCGCCCGTGCGGTGTCCGCAAGGATCACATCAGCGGCCTGTACCACCGAGTCTGGGGGCAGACCACCCTGGCTCTCACCGAGAGACATAGAACCGCGAGCAGCGTGCAGCCGTATCCCTATTTCTTTCCCCGCCCGGATCTCGTCATCAATCGTCGAGTCGTTCGGAAACAGGTACAGGTGGTCGCTGGTGGTCGTGCATCCAGAGAGAATCAGTTCTGCCATCCCGACCAACGCAGCTACGTAGATGGATTCAGCCGTGAGTCGGGCCCACATCGGATACAGAGTGGTTAGCCAGGGGAATAGCTCTGCTTCAGTCGCTACGGCGCGGGTCAACGTCTGATACAGATGGTGATGGGTGTTCACCATCCCGGCGATGACGACGTGGTCTGACGCGTCAATCGTGGTATCGCTAGCCAGATAGTGGCTCGGGGTGTCGGCGGTGTGTCCTACCCACACAATCTCTCGATCACGAACCGCAATCGAGCACTCGGCGATGCGCTCGCCGGTTCTGGCGTTCACCAAGACTTCCGTGGCATTGCTGATGAGGAGGGTCGACATGACCTCAGCCTAGATGTCTCGATTGTCAGCGCTGGTGCGCTGCTCTCAGACGTCGCCGATGTCCAGTCGGTACCGCCCATGCGTATGTGGTCAAGTCCTGGTCACACATGTCCTTGCCGGCATCTCATGGACACAGTGGCGCTGCAGTTGCAATAGGCTCGCTACTAAGCCTGTTTGGCCTGGGTTTTGAACATCGCATCGCGGATTCTGGAGACCTGCGAAGACCGTGGATTCGGGTCGTAGGTCTCCTCGAGGACCGTGAGTTCGATACCCCCAACGATGTCGGAGATGAGGTTGTAGACGATCGCACCCAGGGTCATCGACGCTGTTGCTAACACCGTCCACATGATTGCTAGATATCGGACAATCGTCATATACAGGTCACCGTCTGGCGTGTACACAAGATCCACTGCAGAAAACACTTCGCTGATGGACTGCGGGATACCCCGTTGGTCGAGGATCTCCCACATGACCCACACGCCCATCCCAAAAATAAGGGCAGCAATAGCGTTGAATATCAACGTTACTTTGAAAACCGTCCAAGGGTCGATCTTACGAACGACCCTGCGCACGCGACGCACAGGCATGCGTCCTCCTTACCGAATGAAACGTCAGTGTACCCGCCGCATGCAGTAACCCGGGTTGCCGAGGCGATGGCATTGCGGGCCGACTCGCTACTCGTCCTCATCATCTCTAGGGACAAGGGCAACAGCCGTGAGTTCAGCACCTTCGGCGAGGTCCATCACCTTCACGCCGGTCGAATCGCGCCGTTGTCGTGAGATAGCGTCGACAGATTGGCGGATGACAATTCCATCGGACGAAGTTATAAAAATCTCGTCTCCAGGCGAGACCGCCCTTGCGGCAACCATGAGACCCCGAGTTCGGGTGAGCTTCATGGCCTTTACCCCCATGCCGCCCCTCTTCTGCTTGGGGAACTCTGTCATTCTTATTCGTTTTCCGTACCCGCCCGAGGTGAGCATCACAATATCGTTGCTGTCATCGACGCTTGCCGCGGCAACCACTTCGTCACCATCTTTCAGCCGGATGCCACGCACTCCCTGCGTGTCACGACCCATCGGCCGGGCATCAGATTCGGCGAATCGGATCCCTTGGCCATTCTTGGTGAACATCACAAGATCGTTGTTGCCTGTGGTAGCCCGCACCGCGACAACTTCGTCGCCGTCCTGGAGACGGATGGCGTTGAGCACTGAGTTGCGGGAGTTGTACTCCTTGAACGCCGTCTTTTTTACCTGACCGAGCTTTGTAAAGGCGACCAGATACCTGAAACTCTCGTAGTCCCTGGTGTCGATGATCGCCTCGATTACCTCATCCGGTTCCAGCGCGAGCACCGACTGGACGAGCACACCCTTGGCGGTGCGTTCTTTACGGGGGATCTCGTGAGCCCTAATGCGGTACACCTTGCCTCGGTTCGTAAAGAACAACAGGAAAGCGTGTGCCGAGGTGT
Organism: Acidobacteriota bacterium; assembly: GCA_022562055.1. Taxonomy (NCBI): domain Bacteria; kingdom Pseudomonadati; phylum Acidobacteriota; species Acidobacteriota bacterium. The sequence goes on from JADFQA010000014.1 coordinate 40,643, forward strand.
GGAGAAGCTGAGCAATGACGTCGTCCTCGCGAATGTTGGCACCCTTCACGCCGCGGCCGCCGCGGCCTTGAGTTCTATAGGTGCTGGCGAGCACCGACTTGACGTAACCGTTTGCCGTTATCGATACAACGATTTCCTCATCTGCAATCAGATCTTCGAGTGACATGTCTCCGGTGTCGGGGATGATCCTGCTGCGACGGGCATCGCCAAACTTGTCACGGATGGCCCTGAGTTCTTCGGCAACGATCTCGCGACGCAGTGTCTCGGAGTCCAACACCGATCTCAGCTCAGCTATCAGTGCTTGTAGTTCGTTCCATTCCTCGCGTAACTTGTCAGTCTCGAGTGCTGTAAGACGGCGGAGCGGCATGTCGAGAATGTGGTTCGACTGAATCAGCGACAGCTCGAAACGCTCCATCAACCCTTCGCGGGCGGCGTCAACGTCAGCCGACTGGCGGATGATCTTCACGACCTCGTCGATGTTGTCGAGAGCAATGAGCAGCCCCTCAACAATGTGTGCCCTGTCCTCGGCCTTGCGGAGCCGGAACGCCGCACGGCGTTCAACAACTTCAAGCTGATGATCCACATAGTGATGGATCATCTCTGCAATGCCCATGGTGCGTGGGACACCATCTACCAGCGCAATAGCGTTCACAGCAAACGTGTCTTCAAGCTGGGTGTGTTTGAACAAAAGGTTGAGTTCGACCTGGGGGCGGGCGTCGCGTTTGAGCTCGATGACGAGTCTGGTTTCTTTGCCTGATTCGTCGCGAAGGTCAGCAACACCGGTGATCACCTTGTTGCGCACCAGTTCGGCGATTTTCGCCATGATCCGGTCGCGGGACACCTGATACGGGATCTCGGTGACAACAATTGCGGTGCGGCCCTTGCGGATCTCGACGATCTCGGTGACGGACCGCATCCGAATCGATCCGCGCCCCGTCAACAACGCGTCTCGTACACCCTGGTTGCCGAGGATGTACGCCCCTGTCGGAAAGTCTGGACCCTTTACGAACTCCATCATGTCTTGCGAGGTCGCATCCGGATTGTCAATCGCGAGCAACGTCGCATCACAGATTTCGTTGAGGTTGTGCGGCGGGATGTTGGTTGCCATTCCAACGGCGATACCCGTCGATCCGTTAACCAGCAAATTTGGGTAACGCGATGGCATGACTGTCGGTTCCTGGCGTTCCCCTGAATAGTTGTCGACGAACTCGACCGTGTCCTCGTTGATGCCCTCTAGAAGATGCATTGCAAGCGGCGCCAATCGGGTCTCGGTGTAGCGCATTGCGGCGGGAGGATCGTCGACTGTGCCGAAGTTCCCCTGCGGTTGGACCAACGGGTAACGAGATGCAAAGTCTTGCCCGAGGCGGACCAGGGCATCGTAGATAGCGTCGTTCGAGTGCGGATGGAACCAGCCCATCACATCGCCAATGACGCGGGCACACTTCCTGAATGGTGTTCCCGGTCGGATGCCGGCATCGTACATTGCGAACAAGATACGTCGGTGGACGGGTTTCAGACCGTCGCGCACATCAGGCAGTGCACGCGACACAATGACAGACATAGCGTATTCGAGAAACGAGTCGCGCATCTCCTTGCGGATGTCGATCGGAATGATTCTTTCAGAGGTAGCTTCTTCAGGCATGGTGTGTGAGCCTCCGCCCTAAATGTCGAGGAATCGCACGTCGGCAGCGTTCTGCATGATGAACGTCCGCCGCGCCGAAACGTCGGTCCCCATCAGCGTCATGAAGGTTTCTTCAGCAACAAACCTGTCGCTCATCTCCACTCGCAACATGGTCCGATCGCCCGGATTCATGGTGGTGTCCCAAAGCTGGTCCGCGTTCATCTCACCGAGACCCTTGAAACGCTGAATGTTGAGCTTGCGGCCCTTGAGGCTCGCTTTGACCTCATCGAGATGCTGATCGTTGTACACCCAGGTGGTTTTTGTTCCGGCCTTTACCGAATACAAGGGAGACTGGGCAATGTACACATAGCCCGCATCGATGAGCCCTGGCATGTGCCGAAACAGAAACGTCAGCAGCAGCGTCCGGATGTGGGCGCCGTCGACATCAGCATCGGTCATGATGATCACCTTGTGATACCGGGCCTTCTCGATGTCGAACTCTTCGCCGATGCCGGTACCGATTGCGGTAATGAGCGACTGTATTTCGTTGTTCTGGAGGACACGCGAAAGGCGATTCTTCTCGACGTTGATGATCTTGCCTCTAATGGGCAAGATCGCCTGATACTTCGAGTTACGCGCCTGCTTTGCGGAGCCGCCGGCGGAGTCTCCCTCAACAATGAAGATCTCAGAAAGAGCAGGGTCTTTTGATGAACAGTCCGAGAGCTTGCCAGGCAGACCACCCGATTCAAGAAGGCTCTTACGCCGTGTCAGATCACGAGCCTGTCTGGCAGCGAGACGCGCTTTTGCGGCGTTGAGAGACTTTTCGCATATCTTGCGCGCCTCCGTCGGATTTCTTTCGAGCCACTCCGGAAAGGCTTGGTTCATGGCCTTCTCGACGAAGGAACGGATCTCGGTGTTACCCAGTTTCGTTTTTGTTTGGCCCTCGAACTGTGGACGCCGGACCTTGACGGAAACAACCGCAGTGATGCCCTCACGGACGTCGTCCCCGCCGAGATTGGCATCCTTCTCTTTGAGAATGCCGCGGTTGCGGGCGAATATGTTGATGGCGCTCGTCAACGCCTTGCGAAACCCCTCCTCGTGAGTCCCACCCTCGTGAGTGTTGATGTTATTGGCAAACGAAAGCACAGTCTCGTTGTAACTGCCGGTCCATTGCAGTGCCACCTCAATCTCGGCATCGTCACCGGCAAAACGGAAGTGTGCGATGTGCTTGTGAATCGGTTCGCGAGACGAATTGAGATGTTTTACAAAGTCGATCAGCCCGCCCTTGTAGAGAAACGTGTCGACGCTCGGATTGTCGCCACGCTCATCGGCGAAAATGATCTCAAGCCCTTTGTTAAGGAATGCCATCTCGCGCAGCCGACTCTTCACAATGTCGTGCTCGTAGGTCGTCGTCTCGGCAAAGATCTCTGGATCAGCCCAGAACGTCACTGTTGTACCGGTGCGTTTGGCGGGTTGGCCTTTCTTCAGCGGTGCGACCGCAACGCCAAATTCGAATTCTTGATGCCACTTGGCACCGTCGCGGACCACTTCGACTTCGAGACGCGACGACAGCGCATTGACGACAGAAACGCCGACGCCGTGGGTACCGCCCGAGACCGCATAGGCGTCTGATTCGAACTTACCCCCGGCACCCAATGTGGTGAGCACCGTAGTCACGGCCGGCAATTTGGTTTTAGCGTGTTTATCGACGGGAATGCCGCGACCGTTGTCCTTAACCTTGACCCCACCGTCGTCGAGAATCGTGACCTCGATTCGGGTACAAAAGCCAGCCATGGCTTCATCTACCGAGTTGTCCAAAACCTCCCAGATCAGATGATGCAGTCCCTTGGGACCAGTCGTGCCGATATACATGGATGGACGTTTGCGGACATGCTCCATGCCCTCCAGGACCTCGATGGTCTTGGCGTCATACAACGCGCTGGGTGCACGCATGGACTTACTCACAGGACTCCTCGGAGGGCCGACATCGGCCCGAAATATCGTGAACTTTCACTATTGTGATTATACCCGAAAACCTCAATAAGCATGCATCCTGAGGGACTTTCAATCGTGGTTGGCGCCATCTGTTTCACCCTATGATCGGCGCTGCACACGAAGGCGAATCTTGACGAACGGGAGCGCCCCGAGAGCTGCCTCTAGGTCGTGCAGAAGCGATGTCGACTCGTACCTCAGCAGTGAGGCAACCGATCCGTCGGCGACCTCGATGATGAGGGTGTCGTGGTCGATTCGGACAGGCTCAGAGCGCCCCGCCCACGACGGCCCGGCAACGTCGCTCCACGAACTCTTGAGGTTTATCAACAGCCCTGCGGAAGACCCCGCGATTCGTGCGATCAGTCCATCGAGTACGTCGGCAACGTTGGTCAGCTCTCGCTTGTTCTGGTCGTGCAAGTACATGATTAGGTCACAGTCCCTTCTGAAACCGTCCAACGCCGACCTCCTGTTGGAACCTCATCCTCGCGAGCACTTGTGACAAAAACCTGACCTCGCGGCAACAATTTCATGACGCCCTGTGCACGATCAACATCAAGTTCAGAAAATACATCGTCGAGAAGAAGCACCGGTGGCTGCCCGAACCTCTCTTCGAGAAGATCGTAAGCAGCCAACCTCAGGCTCAGCGCGACCGATCTCTGCTCACCCTGACTTGCCTGATTTCTCGTTGTTCGGTCATCAAGAAGAAACGTCGGTTCATCACGGTGCGGTCCCACGCTGGTGACCCGCATATCCATGTCGCGCTCTCGTCTTGCCAACAACGCATCTCGCAACATCATCGCCACTTCTTCTTGCGGTGTGTTCGGCGTGCAACCCGTCGCCCACGAAGAGTCGTAGCGCCACCCCAATACAGCGTCTGCAGAGCTCACCGTCGCATACGACTTTCGCAGGGGCCCACCCATCAAAGTCAGAAGCCGCAATCTGTGGAGCAGCACCCGCGCCCCCGCCAAACAAAACCGCTCATCCCACACGTCGAGAGTCAACAGGTCAGTCGCTCTACCCCCTTGTTTCAGCAGTGTGTTTCGCTGTCTGAGGGTGCGACGAAACTCATCGATGTCTGCTGCTGTCGTCGGTGTGAGTTGACTCGCGAGGTCGTCAACAAGATCTCTCCTCGCGGCAGGGCCACCCTTGACCATCGCTAAATCGTCGGGGAGGAAAGCGACGACAGGAAACTCCGCAGCCAGCACCGTGGATCGCGCCGGACGTTTGCTGTTGAACAAGACTCGACGGCGACCATTTCGCGGAATCTCTATTTCGATACGCCCTTCGCCAGTAGGTCTGCCAATAGCGAGACGGATCACGGCAAGGTCGGCGTTCGTATCGATGAGAGAGTCATCAGGAGCATTGCGAAACGACCGCAGGGTCGAACCATAGGCAATCGCCTCGAGGACGTTGGTTTTACCGGATCCGTTCGGCCCAACGAGGATGTTTATACCCTCTTCCGGTACAAAATCGAGAGAGGTGTAGTTACGAAAGCCAGAAAGTGTAAGCCACGCAACATGCATGCAAGATCGAGTTACAGACGGACCGGCATGAGGAGATAGCGGAAGTTCTCCTCACCCTGACCATGCATAAGGCCGGGCTTGAGAGGATCCGACGTGTCGAGCACCACCTTGTCGGAAGTGATCGCCTTCACACCGTCCATGAGATAACGCGTGTTGAACGCAATCGTCATCTCCTCACCGGTGTAGTCACCGTCAATGTGCTCCGTCTCTTCACCTACTTCTTGGCGGGTGACCAACAACTCAACACCTCCGCTGTGGAGATGGAAACGGATTGGGATGTGATCCTCGGCCACGAGCGATGCCCTATTGACAGCATCAACGAGGCTCGAACGGTCGATGATCAAACGAGACGGATAGCTGTCGGGTATGAGTTGACGGTAGTTCGGAAAGGTTGCTTCGATGATACGAACAGTGAGCGATCCGCGGCGCGTGGTAAACGTTGCATCTCGATCTGTGATCGACACCTGCATTGATTCGTCGGCGATAGAACGATCGAGTTCGCGCAATGCTCGATAAGGTACGAGAGCCGTTGTGGGGCCTTCCATTCCTGGAAGATCACACACCGCAAGCCGGTAGGAGTCTGTCGCAACAAGTCGAAGTCCGTGATCAGTTTTTTCGAAGAGAACGCCCGTCAGCGTGGGACGCGCCTCGTCAGTCGATGCCGCGATACCAACTTGAGCAAGTGCTTTGATAAACACCTTCGAGTCGACGGAAAACCCGTCGCTTGTCTCGGAAATTGCCAACACTGGAAAATCGCCGACAGTCATTTCCCGGAGCCTGAATCGAGGGCCGTTTCCGGTGATCTCAACTTCCCCGTCGGCCGCGGTCAACGCCACCGCACCATCTGGTAGGCGTTTAACGGCGTCCGCAGCCAACTTGGCCGGAATCACGGTTTTTCCCTCTTCAAGCACTTCGACCTTGAGGGTTGTGCGGATCGTAATTTCGGTGTCCGTGCCAGTAACGCGGAGCTCGTCTCCAACTACTTCACACAGCAGTCCTTGAAGTATCGGGAGAGGAGATCGGCTACTCACCGCTCGTGCGGCGCGTGCCAACACATCAGCGAGATCATCTCGTTCAGCTCTTATACGCACAGTGGTTCACCTGCTATTGATGTAGAGAATTATCTAAGTTAGTAGTTGTAGTAGTAGGCCCTGTGGATTGTGGGTAACTCCACAAAAGTGCTGGTAGGACCCGGTTTTGTTGTAAACAGGCTGCTGTGGTCAAACCGATGTTGTCCACGAGACGTCGTATCGGCGTCGTATTGGTTGTGGACAACATCTAACTTTTCCTCAGCTTGTGGGACAACGTCGTGATCTCATCAAACACCATTTTATCGCTGAGCATAAGAGTCTTGACACGTTGCACAGCGTGGATGACTGTGGTGTGATCGCGTCCTCTAAACGCCTTTCCTATCTTGGGGAGCGACAGATCCGTCAGGTCACGACACAAATACATCGCAATCTGGCGCGACAGGGCGAGCGGTTGTTTGCGCGAAGGGCCGATCATTTCAAGAACGGACACACCAAAGTAGTCACTCACCAACTTGATGATTGTTTCTGCAGTCAACGATCGGTTGGAATATTGAGGAGCGAGGTCACTCAAGACATCCTTCGCCATGTCTAGGGTGACAGTTTTCTTGGTGAGCGAGGCAAATGCGGCGACACGCGTTAAAGCACCTTCGAGTTCTCTGATGTTGTCGAGTACGTTCTCCGCGATGAAGTTGAGGACATCCATAGGTATAGGGACGGGTGCCAGTTCGACGTTTTTCCGTAAGATTGCAAGCCGTGTCTCAACATCCGGCGGTTGAATGTCGGTCAGAAGGCCCCATTCAAACCGCGACCGCAGACGCGCTTCGAGAGAGTCAAGGTTCTTCGGATGCCGATCCGAGCTGATGACCATCTGTTTTCCGGCTTCGTACAGAGAATTGAACGTGTGAAAGAACTCTTCGAGGATCTGTTCCTTGCCTTCGAAAAACTGGACGTCGTCGAGCAACAGAACGTCGGTGGTGCGATATCGTGCCTTGAATTCACCCATTTGCTTACGGCGGATTCCGTGGATGAACTCGTTAAAGAACTGTTCCGAAGTGACGTACCGAATCACTGCAGTGGTGTCGAGCTCTCGGCAGTGCTGTCCAACGGCGTGCAGGAGGTGAGTTTTTCCTAACCCTGCCGGGCCGTAAATGAATAGTGGGTTGTACTGTTTTCCGGGTTCTTCGGCCACGGCCATCGCTGCTGCGTGGGCGAAACGGTTCGACTGTCCAACAACAAAGTTATCGAAATTGTACCTCGGGATAAGCCGCGTATCGGTCCTACGAATCTCAGGTTTAGCGACAACGTGACGAGTGTTCACGACCGGGGAAACGGGGACTTTGGCGGAGTCGACAGGGTCGGCACCAACCGGTGCCGGACTTCCGGCGTCGTCCGTAGCGAACGTTTCAACCACAACACTTGTCGTTTCATACGCAGCCGCCGCCGCAGCTGCAATAATGTCGAGGTAGCGGTCTCGCACCCAGTGCGCATGAAACTCGGTCGGGGCGGTGAGTCGGAGGACTTCTCCCTCTACGTGGGCATCGAGAGGTTCTATCCAGGTCTGGCGAGCAGTGTCAGGTATTGATCGTGCGACCTGATGTTGAAAGGCGTCCCATCGGGAGGTGGATTGTTCTATCTCCACGTCTGCTCGTGCTCCCTCAAAGAGTTGTTGGCTCGACACTATGTTTGTCCACACCACTATCCACAGGTGTGGAGAACACACGCGACCCCTCGAGGCAAACCTCGTATCAACCAGGTAGGAAATCGTCCGGATGGGACCGCTTCTGTGGCGGCGAGTATATGGCAGCAGATCGCTCGGGATCAAGAACGATAAATTCGTCGCTATCCACATTTCGCCACTAGATAGTGATTCCTGAAAACCCCTTGTTTCACAGGGGATTTTGGGCTGTTTCGCGGGCTGCAGCGAGCTGGCGACGGGCGAAGTCGCTGGATTCGAGTCAAAGCAATATTTCGCGAGTGCTTACGAGATTTCGCGTTCTGACAGATTTCAGGTCTGTTCGGCTAGCAGCGGTCTCGCGATCGTAGGTGTCTGGGTGCGTACCGCCGCCGGTCGCGCATTCCAGCTGGGCTACACCGGGCGGTCGTGCGTGTGTGTCTTTGACACTAAGCGGAGCCATCCGTAACCTACCTGCCCAGACCGCGATTCCCTTTTTTGGAAGTCCTCTCATGAAACGTACATACCAACCAAACGTGCGCCGTCGTAAGCGCAAGCACGGGTTTCGCTCCCGTATGCGTGACCGATCCGGCCGCGCGCTCATCAAGCGCCGCCGTGAAAAAGGCCGTAGCCGGCTCACCGCCTAAAAGGCGACCGTACTCCTCGTTGCGTGGCCGCACGGCTTTTCGCCACGTATATAGGACGGGTCAAAGACGGCGGGTCGAAGGTATAACCGTTATTCGTGCAACAGGGCTACGAGGCCAACCCCAGGTTGGCATTGTGGCTGGACGCCGTACGGGAAACGCTGTCGCTCGGAACAGAGCGAAGCGGCGCATTCGTGCTGCCCTCTGCTTTGTTCCGTTGCGAGACGACGCGAGTTATATCGTGCTCGCCGGCACGGAAGTGCTGACGGCGCCCTTTGACCGTCTCGTAAATTGGCTATGCGCCGCGAGCGGGTTCTCCCGCGACCAGCGCGAGGAGGAACGATGAACGAGCAGAGCACGCAGCCGGGTTTTGGGACGCGGGTGTTGATGCGCGCCATTCGAAGGTACCAACGCCTCGTTTCGCCGTACCTTGGCAAGAATTGTCGGTACTACCCAACCTGCTCGTCATATACCCTTGAGGCCCTTGAGACCCACGGGTTTTGGCGGGGCTCGTGGCTTGGAACGCGGCGTGTTGGCCGTTGTCACCCGTTTCACAGTGGTGGTTTTGACCCTGTGCCGGAAGCCTCGGGAACGGGCGACATGACCGTACTCGGCACCCTGGAAATCCCGAAGGAACCTAACCTGTGAACCCGTTCACCATACTCGCCCCCCCGATGGGGAAGGCACTCGAATTCTTCTACTCAGTCTTACCAGTTTATGGAATATCCATTATTTTGCTGACCCTGACCGTCAGTTTGTTGCTGTTCCCGATGACGCTGAAGCAGACTCGTTCGATGAAAGCTATGCAGGAGATTCAGCCACAGGTCAAGAAGCTTCAGAAGGAACACAAAGGCAACCGCGAAGAGCTCAACAAGGCACTCATGGCGTTGTACCAGGAAAAGGGCGTGAACCCCGCAGCAGGCTGCTTGCCGCTTATTCTTCAGATGCCGGTGTGGTTCGCCCTCTTCAGGGTGCTTCGGGTGTCGGTTGTTGACGGCACGCTTGATCCGGACAACATCATCAGTCCCGCATCTGATCTCGGCCAGGCACTCATCGACGGGCGCACGCGGTTTCTCAGCATGGATCTTCTGATCACTCCGAGCAACGCACTCCAGGACACCTTTGTAACGTTCCTCCCCTATCTGTTACTGATGGCCGTCATTCTCGCTACCAGTTATTACCAGCAGTATCAGACGACGCGCACCAGGACCGACGCGCAGAAGCAGCAGCAGCAAGAGCAACCCCAGGGCATGCAGGTCATGATGAAGGTAATGCCTCTTATGATGGGCGTGTTCTCATTCAATTTTCCGGCCGGTCTCGGCATTTACTGGGCAGTGTCGAGTGCCTTCAGAATTGGTCAGCAGGCAATGATTCTGCGGATCGACGGTGACCCCCGGGAGGCGGAGAAGTTGGCGAAGTCCAAGAAGGACGAAACCGAGAAGGAAGCTCCGAAGTCCAAGAATCCGGGTCCATCGCCGAATACCAGCAAGAAGCGCTCCAAGAAGCGCAGAAAGAAGTAGTCCTCAATGGAGTGGATTGAAGTTGAAGCCGTCACGGTCGACGAGGCAATCAGCGAAGCGCTGAAGGAACTCGGGTTGTCCTCAGACGAGGAGGCCAAGATCGAAGTGTTGCGTGAGGGGAAAACGGGCTTCATCGGCATCGGTCGGCAGATGGCCGTTGTGAAAGTGAGCAAGGCTCCTCCCCAGAAGCGCCGTCGCGGTCGTCGTCGTGGGCGTGGCCGAGACGAAGCGGATGAAAGTAAGCGGGCGAGCACCGGTCGAGACCAACGAGAAGGCAAGGCGAGATCGACCGGTAGCACAAAAAAATCAAGCAATCGTAATCAGGGCGGTGCGAAGAACCGGCCAGACAGAGGGAAACGGCGCCCCGAGATGAATGACTCAGAGAAACAGCAGCGGACCGACGACGGACGTCAGTACAGCGACGGTGAGGGGGGCAGTACACATTCGAACGATGCCTCGAATCTAAGCGAGCAAACCGAAGTGGCGGCGGACTTTTTGCGCGGACTCCTCGACGCGTTTGGTCTCGAAGGAACTGTCGAGACCCGCACGGAAAAGGACATTCTGTACATCGACATCGAAGGTGATCAGACCGAAGCGTTAGTTGGCCCGCGGGGCACGGTGCTACAGGCGGTACACGAACTAACTCGGACCGTCGTGCAACGAAAAACGTACCGAGCGCCTCGCATTCGTCTCGATATAGCCGGCTACGCTGCTCGGCGCCGCAAGGCGTTGCAAATATACTCCAAGCAGCTCGCTGAGAAGGTCATATCTGAACACGAAGAGATCATGCTCGAACCCATGGCAGCTGTTGACCGCAAGGTGGTGCACGACGCCATCGGGGATATTGACGGCGTGCGTAGCTTTAGCGAGGGTCAGGAACCACACCGCTCCGTCGTGGTTGCTCTGGCGGAGTAGGTTTAGTACTCGCAGACACACAAAGAAGATGTGGATGGAGGGGAGTGTTGATGCAAACACTCCCCTCCGTTTATGGAAACACTGTTTCACGTGAAACATCTACACTGACCTTATGAACCCGACAGATCGTCAGCGTTTCAGCCGGTTGATCGCTAACGACATCAGCAAAATTGAATGCGAACGTCTCACGCGATACGCCGATTGGCTGTGTGACGAAGCTGCTGCGGCAGGAGCGATAGGGCCGAACGAAGCTGATCGAATCTGGGATCGTCACCTCCTCGACTCCACTGCGTTTCTCCCACTGCTGGAATCGGTTGAAGGAACCGCCGTCGTTGACATCGGGAGCGGAGCAGGTCTTCCAGGAATCGTAGTTGCCATACTAAAGCCGCAAACAGAGGTATTTCTTGTGGACCGTTCAGCGAATCGCTCACAGCTGCAGCACAGGGTGATACAAATCCTAGGCTTAGACAACTGTTCGCCAATACTCGCCGACGTGTACGCGGATTCGATTCCCGATGGCATACGGGTGTTCCGTGCGTCGCTGGCACCACTACGGGCACTCGAGTTGCACATCAATCGACCGACTCCGCTAGCAAGCATCGTTGCGCTGTCGCGCGCAGGGGAAGGCACGGTCTCGGATGCCATGGCAATCAACGCAGCTCGCGCTGACATCAAACTATCGACTAGAAGGATTGGGAGCGAGATCCTTGACTCTCCGGGATGGTTCCTTATCATGCGGTCGAAGTAATCCGTCCAAAAGTCCGGGAATTCATGGCTAAAGCACGTGCATCTGCGACAGTCGTTGCGATTGCGAACCAAAAAGGTGGTGTCGGCAAATCGACCACCGCGATCAATCTTAGCGCAGGCCTGGCGTTTCAGGGCGAACGCGTGCTCCTCGTCGACCTTGACCCGCAGGGGAACAGTTCGTCTGGTGTCGGGATTGACCGGGGGGCTATCGAGCTCAGCACGTACGAGGTCATCATCGACGGAGTGGCCATCGAAGACGCAATCGAGCCGACGAGCGTCAACGGGTTCCACATCATGCCGGCAACGATCGGACTAGCTGGGGCGGAAATCGAACTCGTAGCACTGATGAACCGCGAGCGTCGGTTGGCGACACCACTCAAAAAGATCTCCCGCGACTACGATTTCGTGCTTATCGATTGCCCACCTTCCTTGGGTTTGCTCACCATCAACGGACTCACCGCAGCCTCTGAAGTCCTGATACCGATCCAATGCGAGTATTACGCGCTCGAAGGCGTTTCTCAGTTGGTGAGCAACATTCAGTTGGTTCGCCAGAACATTAACCCTCAACTTAAAGTTGAAGGTGTGGTGTTGACCATGTTCGATGGCCGCACCACGTTGTCGGCCGATGTTGTTGCGCAGGTTCGTCAACACTTCGAAGACACTACATATCGAACCATCATTCCAAGAACCGTACGGCTAAGCGAAGCCCCCTCATATGGAGAGCCGATTGAGGCGCTTGACCCGATGTCGCGCGGTGCTATGGCTTACAGAGAACTCGCCAAAGAATTTAGGAGGCGTCATGGCCGGTCGTAAAAGTGGACTCGGGAGAGGCCTTGACGCTCTGCTGCCAGCGGACCGTCCCGGCAGGGGGTTTGCGAATCTTTCGATCGACGACATCGTACCGAACCCACAGCAACCCCGCGTTCAATTTGCTGAGGATTCGATTGCGTCCTTGGCGGAGTCGATTTCTCGCGTCGGAGTTCTTCAGCCGATCGTGGTTCGTCCACCGAACGAAGACGGCGCTTACGTGTTGGTCGCCGGAGAACGGCGCTTGCGGGCTTCGCGAGCTGCGGGGCTGACCGAAATCCCCGCGGTGATCCGAGATTCTGCTGACGGTCGGACAAACCTCACTGAGGCGCTTATCGAGAATATTCAACGTGAGGATCTCTCGTCGCTTGAGGAGGCGGCCGCTTTTCGCGAGCTTTCTGACGTGTACGACCTAACGCATGATGACATTGCGCAGAGGGTGGGGAGGTCCCGGAGCGCAGTGTCGAACACGCTTCGCCTACTGCTGCTTCCCGCTGATATACAGGCGCTGGTGGAATCGAGGGAGCTATCCGCGGGCCATGCGCGTGCGCTGTTGGGTCTTGAGGACGAGGTCTACGCGATTCATATCGCCGAACGCGCAGCTGCTGAGGGGTGGTCGGTCCGCCAGGTAGAGGAGGCCGTCCGGGTGCGGAGTGGGACCCCTGAAACCGACATGAGCAAGTCTCTTGCGACCCGACCGATGCGCCCTGCTGCGATAATCGAGCTCGAGCAACAGCTTGCCGAGCGTCTCGATACAAAGGTGAAGATCGACTACAACGGATCGGAGGGCAAGGTGGTGCTCCGCTTCTCTTCTCTTTCTGACCTTGAGCGAATCTATCGTCAACTAGTCTGATTCTGTCGGCATCAGGCGCGTTGGAATATATTAGGATATGCAGTCTCGGACAGGTGCGATTCAGCCAGGTTGACTGTCACGTATCGAGGCGAGCGTCGATTGCAGTGCTCGTGACACTTCTTTGCCGGACAGGACTGCGTCGATAGCCATGGACACGACGATCGACGTGGCACGCGTGTCTTTTAGCAGTGGGATTGTGCGACCGCTTGGCGCGAGATCCAGGCGTGCGGCGAGTCCTTGCGCGATTTTCCGCCCCGAAGCGCTTTGCGAGTGTGCCGACGCGAAGTAAAACACACCGGTATCGCCCCCGACGGGTATGGCGAACGAGACGATGAAGTCCACCCCCAAGCTATTTGCGCGCTGGGCTCTAACCTCTTCGGTCGGTGCGGTGTCGATCCCACGAGAAAACACGATACCAACACCCATTTTCTGGAAGTCATTGGCGAAGTCTGTCGCCGTTGCCCAGGTAGCCTGCGCTTCGGCTTCTGTGCGACAGAACGGGTCGACGTAAACACGTGACCCCGCAATTGCGGTGGATATCGACGACAACCACCGATTCTCACGGACCCGCTCGCGTCCATGCTTTCTGGTTGCCATACGCATCAGGGAGAGATCGTCCACAACGGCCGGGCCCGCAATGCCGTCTTCAACCATTGCACGGTTGTGCTGGAAGTCGAGAACCGCACCCAGAGTGTCCGGCCCAAAGATGCCGTCGACAATTCCTGCGTCGAAGCCGAGTGCATTGAGTCTTCGTTGAAGGTCGGCGATGTCGTCGCCGCGCGTCATCGGGGAGCGCAAATACAGCAACCGGTCTCCGAGCTGATATCCCGCTTCGACCAAGGAGTTCCAGGTCACCGGTCCTACGTAACCATCGCTGGGAAGACCGCGGACACTTTGAAATGCGCGCACCGCCTCAAGAGTTCCATTTCCGAACACACCGGTCCTGTCGCCGGAGATGTCGTGTCCAAGCGCGCAAAGCCGGTCCTGGATGTCCCGGACCGGCTCGCCTTGATCTCCGTGGTGATAGAGCCTCACAGCTGTATCGTCTCACATCGGAGGACTCAGTTGATGTACTCCGCGATCTCCGCTTCGAGTTGCGCCTTGGAGCGCGCACCGGTGAGTCGCTTCAACGTTTCGCCGTTCTTGAACAACATGAGCGTCGGGATACTCATCACCTGGTAGTTCATCGAGATAGAAGGGTGCTCGTCGATGTTGAGTTTTGCGACATTCAACTTGCCGACGTTCTCGTCCGCGATCTCTTCGAGCGGACCGTTCATGATCTTGCACGGACCACACCATTCCGCCCAAAAGTCAACGAGCACCGGGGTGTCGGACCCGATGATCTCATCAAAGTTCTCGGCTGTTGCTGTAAGAGTGTTCTGACCCACGCCAGTCTCCTTGTTTTCTGTGGCCTTGCATCGCGGAGAAACCCCGCCACAGCGACCGATATTCCGTTCGTCTACTCTGCCTGAGCCAACGACTCGCTTTCAATCCACCGTTCGGCGTCCAACGCAGCTTGGCATCCCATCCCGGCCGCGGTAACCGCTTGGCGGTACACGGTGTCTGCCACGTCTCCTCCTGCGAAGACTCCCTCCACCGAGGTGTGCGTACCGTTTACGAGCACGTAACCTGCATCATCGAGATCGATTTGACCCTTGAAAATGTCGGTGTTTGGTATGTGGCCAATGGCTACGAAAACAAAGCTGACTTTGAGTTCGCTGGTCTCGCCGGTCTGAGTGTCTTCGATTAATGCACCGCTGACCGAGTCATCACCCAGGATCTCGATGACCTTCGAGTTCCACAAGACCTCGATCTTGTCGTGGTTCATGACACGTTGAGCCATGATCTTTGATGCTCGGAACTCGTCGCGCCGGTGGATTACCGTCACCTTCGAGGCGAACTTGGTGAGAAAAAGTGCTTCTTCCATTGCAGAGTCGCCTCCACCCACGACCGCGATTTCCAGACCGCGTGTGAAAAAGCCGTCACATGTGGCGCAGGACGACATGCCGTACCCGCGAAATCTGTCTTCGCCTTCAACACCGAGCCAGCGCGCTGACGCTCCTGTTGAAATCACGATCGCGTCGGCCTCATACTCGTCGGCACCGACAGACACCTTGAATGGACGCTCAGAGAAATCCACCGCAGTCACGTCCGATGACAGGATGCGTGTTCCAAACCGTTCAGCCTGCTTTCTGAACTGTTCCATCAGTTCGGGTCCCATGATGCCGTCGGGAAAACCTGGGTAGTTTTCGACGTCTGTTGTGATCGTCAATTGTCCGCCGGGTTCCATGCCTTCAATCATGAGCGGCTCCATGCCGCCCCGCGCAGCATAAATAGCGGCGGTCAGTCCAGCAGGTCCGGATCCGATTATTAGGAGGTTCTCAGCCATGGGGAGTGTCCTCTCGAGATTCTTTTGGTATTCGCTTACGCCATGCAAACACGCCGATGAGTGTAAATAATCCACCCATTCCTGCAAACGCAACCTCGGTGTCAACGGCGGTGTCGAGAACCCTGAATATGCCGATAACCGACATTACGAAGGCGACCACTCCGAGCACGCCGATCACAATGCCAACTGCCGTCCACCGCACGACATTCGCAACGCGGTCGACTGTCATGGCCCGTACTCGCAGGGCGAACGCCTCGAGAGCGTCGGCGATTTTTGCTGGGAAGTCGTTCATAGTGCTTCAGCGTAGTGGCTCTTATAGAGGTTGCAGCCTATGGGGCCCGATCAATCTCGACGCAGTTGGCGGCGATGAGCTTGACAACTTCGACGAGTAAACCGTTCGGATCGAATTTTTCGCCAAAAATCACGTCACCGCTGAATGTCGATGTGGTTGACACATAGGACTGAAACCCCATCTCCGAAAGATCGTCGAGGCAGCTCTGAGCTGCGCGTTTGATACCGACTTCCGCCGGAAGATCACCGAATTCCACCTCGTCGGGTTCTCGCAAAGTAGAACCAATTAACCGACCTGTCGCAGACAGATACTCAGCCGCCGTAACGTCACCGAGGGCAAAACCACCGTCTAGTTCCTCCGCAAAAGCACTTGTGGCCGGCGCAAATGTCGTCGTCGATGCCGCCGCGGTGGTAGTGGCACTGAGATCCTGTGCGGAGCCTGCACTGGGGGTAGCTTCTTCACCGAGGCTTGCGCCGCCGGATTCTGCAACTACTGCTGACGTAAGATCAGCGGAGTCCGAGCCGCGGGACAACCTTGGCAATACGCTGACGGCCCCTACGAGCACCAATATCACAGCCGCGGCAGCAAACATCCACGACCCTCTCGACTTGGTTGGTGTTCGGGAGGTCGACGCGATCTCTTTGTGAATCGCCGAGCGAATTTTTGCAGACTCGAACTCTGTGAGAGTCGGACTATCGAGTTCGCTGAGGAACGCGATTGCCTCTTCCTGGAGCCGCAACTCCTCGGCGAGTTCTGGATCAGCCGCGATTTCGGCGCGGAGGCGCGCTTCTTCCTCCGAGCTGAGGGTTCCTGCTGCGAGGGCGTAGATGCTGTCGTTATACGATGTCATGGTGTCTCATCTATTTGATGTCGCGACCTAGGTGCAAAGTTCCCAAGTTGTGCCGCAAGTTTGCGACGACCGCGGTAAACGCGCGACTTCACCGTCCCGATCGGCACCTCAAGTACCTCCGCCGCCCGTTCGAGGTCAAACCCGTGGAGGTCGACCAACACAACCGCAGTCCTGAACTCGTCGGGGAGCGAGGCCAGTGCTTCCTCGATTGCCGGCTGAATGTCTACCGAGTCAAAATCGTCCTGGGCGCGAAGATCCACCGGGTCGTGAGACTCGGGGAGCGGGTCAGTACGGTGGCGTTTTTGGCGTCGAAGGTAGTCGTAACACGTGTTGACGGTGACACGGTAGAGCCACGTCGAGAACGCAGCGGTTGCGTCGTATCGGTCTGCCTTGCGGAACACGGTGATGAAGGTCTCCTGTACGGCGTCCAGAGCGGCCTGACGGTTTCCGAGCGTTCGCATGCAAATAGCGAAAACTCGCTGCTCGTGTGCGTCCATGAGGGTGTTGAACGCCCGCTTGTCCCCGTTGATAAAGCGGTCGATCAGTTCGATATCGAGGTTCGCTCGGTCAGTCACGTTGGCAAGTCTTGCTCCTTTTGGTGCTGTTGTCACGATCCGAAGCGAATCTCGCGGATGACAGCGACATATTCGCCGGTCGCGTCCTCGGGAAGATCGGTGAGCCACAACAACCAGTGGCCCTCGGGCCGATCCGGGAGTTGGATGGTGGTGGTGCCGGTCGAGATCACGGCAGACGAAATATGTTCCCACGTCTCGATGGGCGCATCGGGATCCTTGGACCACGAGAGGGTGAACGCAGTGCCGGACGTTGCAATGACCTCGAGGGTCCGAGCATCAGCGACAGGGGTCAATACGACGCCGACACCAGCCTTTATCAGTGGGAGCGGATCGAAGTACCGCTCCGTTGTCCAGCTTGTTTCAATGTCGCCGTCGGCCAGAAGTGGTAACAAGTCGTCGTGCTCGCTGCCGTCTCCGAAAGGGTCGGCGACTTCCACAGTAAACCCGACGAGGCCAGTCGGAGGGGTAGTCGTTGTTGCCTTGGGTGGCGTGGTAGTAGTAGTTACAACCGGCTGGATTTTTGGAGTTGCCGGGAACAGAAATGCGGAGTTTGGGTCGGCGTCTATGGACAGCCCGACAACTGAGATAACCCCGGCAAAAACAACCAGCACTGCCGCGGGGATCAGCCATGCCCACGACCAACCGCGGGCCGTTACCCGAGGGGGTTCATAACGAATCTCCCGCAGCGAACTCGCCAACTCCGCCGCCGACAGCCTCCCATCCTCAGCGGCGGCGAGGGCCGCGTCTACTTCTGGTGAGATACCCTCGGCGACGTGCGAAGCCGCGATCATAGGCTCTGTCGTGCCGGTAATGGCTGCGCGAAGGGTTCGTGCAAGTGCTGCGGTGTCAGCCTCGGGACCGCTTCCGATGGAGGTTCTTCCCGCAGCGCCAAGTTTGGCTGGGTGGGCGGCCGAGAAATAGACCGCGGATGGGTCGATGGCGCCGTGCACGACTCCCACAGCGTGCAACGAAGCGAGGGCTTCAGCCAATCCTGCCGCATTTGGCAAGAACTCCGCCACCGGGATTGTTTCGCCGGCTCGGATCCGATCCTGAATAGACACCCCCCCGTTCCACTCGACTACCGCGTAGGCGGTCTTGTCGTCGACATGAAGGGTGTACACCGCAGAGAGATGGTTGTGCGACACCGCTGCGGTAGCTTGCACGTTCTGCTGAAACAGTCTCCGGCGAACGCTGCTCGCGCCTGGGTTGAGCACCCGAACGAGCACAGACCGATCGAGCAGCGTGTCGGTTGCCAGCCACTCATCGATGTCTCCGTCACGGCCGAGCCTGATGTGCA
Source organism: Acidobacteriota bacterium (assembly GCA_022562055.1). Taxonomy (NCBI): domain Bacteria; kingdom Pseudomonadati; phylum Acidobacteriota; species Acidobacteriota bacterium. The sequence continues at coordinate 59,371 of JADFQA010000014.1, forward strand.
CCGTGAAACGCTCTGGAACTGGAGGGGCCACAACACCTCGTGAGATCGCGAAGGCAAGACTACCGTGTGAAACGAACTGCCCGGCATCTCACCGACACCTCGGCGCGCCAGATTTGGCGCTGTTAACGACGCTGGTCGACGTGGCTACTCGCCGAAACGCATCAGCGCGAGGCGTTCGGGAAGCAGCTCGTAACCCTCGGACTCGTAGAGCGAGATGGCTGGAGTGTTGTTGAACTGGGTGTTCAGGAGAATCGCTTGAGACCCGTGCAAACGAGCCTTGCGAGCAGCGACACGGACCAAAGAACGCCCCATCCCGTGGCCCTGCCATGAAGGATGAACGGCGACCCGTTGTAGATACGAGATAGCGTTGCCGTATCCCACGATTGCAAACCCGATAGTGCTGCCGTTGGAGTCACGAATCAGGAAAACAGTCGAGCGGTTCGTCGCCTGTATCGCCTCGGTGATGCCATGAATGTCGAAACGCCAGAACGGGTCGAAAGCGAGCTGGTCGATCTCGAGGAGTTCTTCGATTGATTCTGTGGTCCGCTCTACGACAAGATGATCAGGGCTGGGGACGTGATGATCAAGGTCGAGGCGAAGGAGGGCCAGCTCGATGTGTTCGTCGAAGCCCGAGTCCATCCACGGCTTTCTTCCACCGATCGGCAGCGGAGGCGATATGACGCTTGAGGCTCCGAGTTCCATCAGCCGGACCGCACATGCATTGATGAACAACGACCCACCGCGAACGAGGCGCAACGAAGCATCTTCGATGTGGTCATTCCATGGGCGGGCGGTAGCGCGTGCCCAGCCGCGTCGCAGTACCGTCGGCCCGGGCCACTCCCCCTTGTGAGTCAATGCAAATGGCGTCTCGGCGAGTGCCATGTCGGTATCGCTTTCCAGGAAAGGAGCCAAGGCTACAACGTTCCCATCGGTTCGAAGTCACGATCGGTAATGTGCACCAGTTCCTTGACTGATTGCGGTAGCCAGTGTGCTGGCGTGACGATGCCACTCTTTTCGACACACACCGATATAGAGAATATTCTCTATAAATATGAGTCGGCCACCCAAATATTCGACAGAGCAAATCTTGGACGCGTCGTTGACGATGGTTCTCGACGGCGGTCCGATGAAGCTTTCTGTTGCCGGAGTTGCCCAGCAGATTGGTGCGCCGAGTGGTTCCATCTACCACCGATTCTCTGGCAAGGATGCTCTTGTGGGAGCGCTTTGGTTACGGAGTGTCGAAAAGTTCCAAGAAGGTTTCACGACGGCGATCGCCGCCGACGAGCCGCTGGAAGCCGCCATCGCCGCGGCGACTCATGTCGTGCGTTGGAGCCGAAACGAGTTCGACCACGCCAGGCTGCTGCTTGTTCACCGCAGCAGGGATTTCTTCGGCGCCGGCTGGCCAGAGGAGCTGCGCGACCGCAACGACCGGCAGCGGCTTAAGGCGCAGCGAGCGATTCGCGACCTCGCCGACCGCCTCGGCGCGGTGGACGCCGATGGACTCGCCCGAGTGAAGTTCGCCGTCGTCAGCGTCCCTTACGGTGCGGTCCGTCCGGCGTTGAGTACCGGTCGGCGTCCACCGTCGATCCTGGAGGTTTTTGTCGAAGAAACCGTTGTCGCGCTGCTCGGGCCGCTGGCGGGGAGAAGGAAAGATACATGATTGACCAAGCTACATGGGACCGTGGTGCCGCGGTTCTTCGCCAGGGGATGTCGACCTCGGTGCATTGTTCAATAGCGAGTATCAACGAGGATGGATCTCCCCATGTGACTCCTATGGGGTCTCTTCAGATAACAGGTTTGGGCACGGGGATGTACTTCGACGTGTTTAACGAGACCTTGGCATGCAACGTCGATCGTGACCCTCGAGTGACGATTCTCGCTGTCAATAGCTCTAGATCCTTTTGGCTCACGATGCTCGCACGAGGCCGCTTCCGAGACTATCCGGGTGTTCGGTTTGTCGGCACCATTGCTCCGCGGCGCGAGTCCACTGCACGTGAGCAGGCACGATTTCGACAACGTGTGAAGCGACTGCGTCGTCTCAAGGGTTACCGCGCGTTGTGGAGCGAGGTCGGTTACGCCCGTGACGCCGAGTTCACCGACGTCACTTTCGTCCGAATCGGGAGCACCACAAGCCACCTCGGAGATAGGGTCGCGAAAAGTCAGGGATGAAGACTTTTCCAGAGATCCCGATTACGTTCCGTGGCCGAAGTGGTGCACACACCCTGCTTGTCGTTGCAGATCCACTGTTTGTGTCCATCGATGTGAGCTGTCTGACAGATCCAGCGGTCGTCTGTACCGTATTCGGGTCAATCTCAGGACTCAGCCCGGTGCGTTGCTCCACGAAATTTCGATCCCGTCAAGAAGCTCCTGCTCTTATTAGGGGGAGCTTCGAACGTGCCAGCCCGATGTTACGAGGCTCATCGCGGCAATTTGCGTGCGGCACTCGCTCCGTGTTGGGCCGATGACTTCCACTGCCGCAATCAGTCTTGATGCGGTCCTCGTCGCCGTCACTCGAGACCGTCCGCGAATTCTTACGGTTCGGACCGATCGCCGTCTCGACGGCATCCCATCGGGTCCCCTCGACGTTGACAACGACACGACGCTTGAACTCGGGTTACGGCGCTGGATCCGTCAGCAGGCGGGAGTCGAAGTTGGGTATGCCGAGCAGCTCTATACGTTTGGAGATCTGGACCGAGGGATTCGTCACACAGCGCGCCAAAAGCGTGTGGTTTCAGTGGCGTACCTGGGTCTCGGCATCGAAAGCGTTCCATCTCCCGACGCCGAATGGCGGGATTTCTACACCCTGTTCCCTTGGGAGGACCATCGAGAGGAACGCCCCGAGTTTCTCGACGAGCATCTGATTCCCCACCTGTTCGCCTATACAGACGATGCTGTTTGGGCTGATCGTGTCCACATCGCCTTTGGGGCCGGATCGATGCAGTGGGATCCGATTCGAGTCCTGGATAGGTACGAATTGCTGTATCAAGCCGACCTGATCGCTGAAGCCTTTCACGACAAGGAGCAGTCCGCTCCGAAATCTCTCCAGACAGGACCGGCGATGGCCTACGATCACCGTCGAATCGTCGCAACGGCCATGGGCAGACTACGCGGCAAACTGACGTACCGCCCCGTTGTGTTCGAATTGCTGCCCGATTCGTTCACGCTGCTCGCCCTACAGCGCACTGTTGAAGCACTTCACGGCCGTCGGCTTCACAAGCAGAACTTTCGGCGCGTCATCGAACAGGGTGGGCTTGTGGAGGGCACAGGTGACTATGCCGCGACGGGTGGGAGGCCCGCGGAACTCTTCCGTTTCCGTCAGGAAGTCCTGCTTGAGCGCCCCCGTCCCGGTGTCGTGTTTCCTGGGCGCTGACAGAGTCATTTCTCTCCACGCGTTTGAGGTTACATATCGAACTCGTGTCGAGGCCCACCGTTGTTGGGCAATCGTACTGCCGTGGGTTCGCACATCGCGTTCGTTCGAAAAAGGGAGTCCGCGTACATATAATGCTCAGACTGAGTATAATTCCCGTTATGAGCACTTCAACCACAACAAAACTTATCTCAGTCAGTGAACGGTTGGTCGGCATCGTGCCCGATGTGGAGAGGTTTATCGCCGAACCGATCATCGAAGACATCGAGCGACTCAAGCGGGAACGCAACGCCGTTGTGCTTGCTCACAACTACATGACAGCCGACATTTTCCACGGTGTTGCTGATCTTCGCGGTGACAGTTTGGCGCTCGCTCACATGGCGGTCACCACTTCGGCCGACGTCGTTGTTCTCGCCGGAGTGTATTTCATGGCTGAGACGGCCAAGATTGTTAACCCGGACAAGACTGTGCTGATACCGGACGTGAACGCCGGCTGCTCGCTTGCCGACTCCATCACCGCGGCGGACGTCCGCATGCTCAAAAGGCGCTACCCGGGTGTTCCCGTCGTGAGCTACGTCAACACGTCGGCAGAGGTGAAGGCCGAGTCGGACATCTGCTGTACGTCTGGGAATGCCGTCCGGGTCGTGGAATCTCTCGACTCGAACCGCGTCATATTTCTGCCCGACCGCTACCTCGGAATGTGGGTCGCCTCCCAGACGTCCAAGGACATCATCCTTTGGGACGGTTCTTGCATGGTTCACGAACGGTTCACCGCCGCAGAACTGCGTGAATACCGGCAGCACCACGTCGGCATTCAGATCATTGCCCACCCCGAATGCCCGCCGGACGTTCTGGCCGAGGCTGACTACGTCGGGTCGACCGCCGGGATGATTGATTGGGTGCGAGCCGTGGCCCCACCAAAGGTAGTCATGGTTACCGAATGCTCTATGGCAGGCAATGTTGCCGCACAAACACCAAATACCGAGTTCATTCAGCCCTGCAACCTTTGCCCGTACATGAAGATGATTACCCTCGAGAACATCCGCCACGCCCTGCTGACAATGACGACCGAAGTCACGATAGGCGTCGCAGTTGCCGGGCGAGCACGTCGAGCGATCGATCGAATGCTGGCAGTTCCCAGCACATGATTCACCTCGACGACGTTGTGATAACAGACTGTCTCATCGTCGGTTCGGGTATTGCGGGTCTCTCGACCGCCCTTTCACTAGGAAACTGCACCGTCGTCACAAAGACCGACTTGGGTTCTGGTGCATCAACGTGGGCACAGGGCGGGATTGCTGCAGCTATCGGCGAAGGGGACTCACCAAGCAGCCACGCGGCCGACACGGTTTCGGTGTCCGCCGGTATCGCCGTCGACCGTGTCGTCGAGTACGTCACCGCCGCAGCTCCAGAGCGCATTCAGTGGCTGCGGGACCTCGGCGCTGAATTCGACACTGCCGGTGGTGCGCTCGACCTCGGCCGTGAGGCCGGTCACAGCCGATTCCGAATTGTGCATGCCAACGGCGACGCAACCGGCAAGGAAGTGATGAGAACCCTCAGACACACCGTTAGAGCTCGACCCGATATCGACATCCTCGAAGGGTTTCTCGCTGTCGACCTGGCTATGGCGAACGGGGTGGTGATCGGCGTGTACGGATTGGGACACGACGGCGCACGCACGTTGATTCTCGCTCGGGCGACCGTGCTTGCGACAGGCGGGATCGGACAGGTTTTTGCTCAGACCACGAATCCAGTCGAAGCGGCAGGCGATGGTTTGGCAATGGCCTCACGTGCCGGGGCTCAGCTCGCCGATCTTGAGTTTATCCAGTTCCACCCGACTGCGCTTGATGTGGGACTCGACCCAATGCCACTCCTCACCGAGGCGTTGCGGGGCGCGGGGGCGTTCATCGTCGACGACCGCGGCCATAGATTCTTGGTCGACGAACATCCTGACGCTGAACTTGCTCCTCGCGACATAGTTGCCCGAGCCATGTGGTCGAGGCAGGCCCTCGGTCACGCGATTTTCATGGACGTTCGCCACATCGAAGAAGTAGCACGGCGTTTCCCAACTGCGTATAGCGCCGCAATGGCAGCCGGAATTGACCCCGTCACCGAGCTGATGCCAGTCTCGCCGGCTGCGCACTACTCCATGGGGGGTGTCTCCGCGGACGCAAGAGGTCGCACGTCGATCCAAGGCCTGTGGGCGACAGGCGAAGTTGCCAGCACAGGATTCCACGGCGCGAACCGCTTAGCATCGAACTCTCTCCTGGAAGGTCTCGTCACCGCCCAGGTCGTGGCGGCCGATATCCGTAGCCGCACGGGCGCGACACCAGACCTCGGTTCCGTGGAACTACCGGTCAACGTTTCGCGACTTGTTAGCGATGATGACCCACACGTCAGGTCTGACATCCGAAAACTGATGTGGAAAGACGTCGGCGTTGAGAGACATCGGTCGAACCTGCTGCGTGCGCGCTTGCGCCTCGACTCGTTCACGACGCACTCGGCGCCAGTCGCGAACCTCCTAGCCGTTGCCACGTTGACCACGGGAGCAGCGTTGCGAAGAACCGAAAGTCGCGGTTCGCACCACCGCATTGACTACCCGGCACTCGATCCCACGCAGGCCCACCGCTCGTTCGTCGAACCTGTACCGGTGCCACGTACTCCGACACGTCCGCTGGTAGCGCTGCCATGATGAACCCGGCTCCGCTTCCGCTCAACCTCGCCGACGACATCGTACGTCGATGTATTGCAGAAGACCTCGGAACTGTCGGCGACATAACCGCCCAGACGACCTTGGCTGAGGGCCTCCGCGCCAAGGCTGCTGTGGTTGCCCGTCAAGACGGGTGTATTGCCGGACTAGCTGTCGCCATGCGGGTCTTCGCACTTCTTGAGGCAGACGTGACGGTCACGCCACACGTGTCCGACGGTGCCGCGGTCACACGGGGGGCGGTGCTGGCGACTGTTGCCGGGGCAGCGCGAGACATCGTCACCGGCGAGCGATCGGCGTTAAATATCCTGAGTCACGCCAGCGGTGTTGCGACCGCGACGCGTGAGATGGTGTCTCTCATTGCCGACCTTCCGACCAAACTTGTCGACACACGTAAGACGACACCAGGTCTCCGAGCGCTTGAGAAATACGCCGTGAGGGTGGGTGGCGGACACAACCACAGGTTTGGGCTGTTCGACGTCGTCCTGATTAAGGACAACCACATCGCTGCAACCGGGTCCATTACCGCAGCCGTCGAGGGGGCGCGAGCCGCACTCGGTCACACGATCAAGATCGAAGTCGAGATAGATCGGCTCGACCAGCTTGCGGAAGCTTTTTCCGTGGGCGCCGACGTCGTCATGCTTGACAACATGTCGATTACCGACATGAAGACTGCCGTAAAACGTACCGGAGGAGCGGTGACACTCGAGGCATCTGGCGGAGTAACGCGAGACAACATCAGGGCGATCGCCGAAACCGGCGTCGACGTGATCTCGGTCGGGTGGCTGACGCACTCTGCGCCAGCTCTGGATATCGCGTTTGATCTCACGCTCGACGTCACCGACTGAGCGCGCGTGTGACACGCTGATTGAGTGGTCCGAGAGGTGTAAGAACGTCGCTGCCTAGGCATTTCGCTGTGTGCCGGTCTGCGCAGTGCAGTGAGTAGGATTATTGACATGCCGCTTTCTGACCGAATACTGATGGGACCGGGGCCGTGTAATCCGTATCCGGAGGCGGTCTCTGCGCTCGGTCGGCCGATGCTTGGCCATCTCGATCCTGAGTTCCTTGCAGTTCTCGATGAGACAAACAGCCGCCTCCAGCAAGTCTGGCAGACACAAAACCCCCTTACGTTTCCGGTGAGCGGAACCGGGTCGGCGGGCATGGAGATTTGCCTGGTCAACGTTATTGAACGCGGCGATCCCGTCGTGATCGGCGTCAACGGCGTCTTTGGTGCAAGGATGGTTGATGTTGCCGAGCGCTGCGGTGCGGTTGTCACTCGGGTGGATTTTGATTGGGGTCAACCGGTTGATGCCGAGCGGTTGCTCGCTGCGCATCCGAACCCGAAGCTGATCGGTGTCGTTCACGCCGAGACATCGACCGGGGTGCGGTCCGACCTCGCCGACCTTGGTGCCAACAAGGGCGATGCGTTGCTGCTAGCCGATTGTGTCACGTCGCTCGGCGGAATCCCGGTCGAGATTGATGAGTGGGGAGTCGATCTTGCATATTCAGGGACGCAGAAGTGCCTTGGTGTCGCACCGGGCTTGGCGCCGGTTACGGTGTCCGAGCGTGCCCGTGAATTTATTGTCGATCGACCTCGCAGTTGGTACCTCGATCTCAACCTGATCTCAAAGTACGTCAGCGGGGAAGGCGCGAGGGCGTATCACCACACAGCCCCCATCTCGATGATATTTTCCCTGCACGCGGGTCTCGGCGCACTTCTCGAAGAGGGTTTGGAAAACGCCTGGACGAGACACGAGGCGTGCGGCAAACGACTTCGAGACGGTCTCGTGGATCTCGGGTTTGAGCTGTTTGCGGCCGAGGGGCATCGTCTTCCTGAACTGACGACCGTCGTGATTCCCGATGGTGTCGACGAGGGTGCGATCCGGACTCGGCTGCTGGGGGAGTACGGAATCGAAATCGGCGGAGGTCTTGGCGCGTACGCAGGAAAGATGTGGCGGATCGGTTGCATGGGCCACACGGCACGGCTGCGCAACGTCGAGCTGCTGCTAGCGGCCCTCGCCGAGCTGCTCTAACTGCAGGCCGCCGACGTCATGGGCGAGGCGTGATCTCGAACTGCGCCGCCCGATCGAGAGGGCGCTCGGTGTCGCGGCCCTGGGCGGCGATGCCGACACCGCCCCACGGACCGTGGGGGTTGTTCGTCGGCGGTCTCGCACTGTCATTCGATTGATGAGGTTGGCGAGACGCTGAACGGTCGTGACCGTAGCTTTGTCGCG